>JAZREB010000058.1:0-3553 GCA_045660585.1 Faecousia sp.
CCATACAAAGTTCGTCTTAGAATCCGAGGGCTGAATATAGGTATGGTACTGGGGATTTCCGGAACTGTCGTTCTCCGTGGTCAGGGGAACAATGAGCTTACCGCCGCTGAAGGACAGGGAGTCACTGGGGATCCGCATAGGCGCCCAGTTGTTGACATCGCCGTAGTTCTTGAAGCCGTAGAGCTTGTTGTGATATTTGCCGGAATTGACCTTTGCAAAGTCAAACATGAGCTGCTGGGTGTCTGCAATGGAAAATTCGCTTGCAATAGATGCACCCTTGGCACCGCTGAAGTTGACCTTAATGGTAATCTTAGATGTGCCGGACACAGTCATGCGGCTATTGATGTCCCAGCTATGGAGGGCACGGTTGATGGTAATGGTGCCGGAGGTCAGCTCCTGGGTAGGATCGGATGCAGTAATGGTATACATACCGTCCAGCTCTCGTACCATGACGATCATGGGCTTGTCTACCGTAATGTCTCCATAAGTACCGGCCTTCCAGAATACCATGGCGGTAATGCCCAGGGTATTCTCCTTGACCACATGGAGGGAGGTTGTATTCTTAGAAATGGTAATATCCGGGCTCTTGCTATACCCTTCGGTCTCCTCCGCTGTCTTACCTGGGAGCATGACATAGCTGTAGCTGCCGTTTACAGGCTTGGAGCCGTGATCTACCCACATTTCAAAGAAGCTGTGCTTTCCGTTAGGCGCTGTGGCTCCCAAAGTATAATCGTTAAAGCTATCATTGGTATTATCCCCGTCTGCGGAGGATTCACGGTAGGCCTTCTTGATGGTAACATTTCCACCCTTGGGGAATACATAGCCGCCGAAATTGCCGGCATAGACCCACGCAGGGTCGGTGTACTTCTTGGTAGAGAAGGAGTTGACCTTTTCCAGCGTGATACCGTCCACAATAATATCCTCGGTTCCGTAGGTGGTAACACCGTTAACGGTCGTCTTTTCCGTAAGCTCACGGTTGTCCACATAGGTATAGACAGAATTGCTGCGGGTGCTAAAGTCAATATCACTGCCCACACATACGATCTCATCATCAAACATGAAGTAAGATTTCTTGGCTGTCAGATCAGAGGTCAGAACCTGCTTCAGATTATTCCGTTCCACAGGGCTCTTGACCTTGGACTTCTCTACCGTAGATTCTGCAGAAGACCAGCTATATGCCTCAAAATCCATAGCTGCGGCAATGAACTGTCCGTCTAAGTCCACACCGCCTACAAAGGCACCTGCATCCACTCCATCCTTGTTCTTATCCTGTGTCCAACCGGAGGAGGTGTAGGTCATACCGGGGAAATAGGTCTGCCGCTGGCTTACAGGCTTACGGGTAGTGGAGTTCTCCTCCGTGGTACCGGGGATACGGTACATATTGGCGTAACGATTAAAGTCCGGACCATACTGGTCATAAGAAATGCTCGTCTTATCGTTATATACATACAGAGCACCGTCACCGATATACCAGCCGTAGCGGTTTGCACCGTTGATGCTCTCATGGGTTGCGATCCGTCGGGAGCTCATGGCAAGGCCTACGGTATAGTCCTCTGTATGCTGTACCGCACGATCATTCCTGTACCGCATTTGGGCATAGGTGCCCCCTTGCTCCGGCATATTATGTTCAAAAACGCATTCTTTCAATCGCTGAACCAGCATGACATTTCCCAAAGATACTGCCAATGCGGAATATAGTTTTTGCGTTTCTTCCTCAGTATCCCGTACAACAGCGGAACGGATAAACTGGATCAATTGCAGATCGTCCTCCGGCTCAAAGCACCCCAGTAGCTGTAAGGCCGCCGTAATGGCATATCTGCCGTATTCCCGACCGCTTGCAGGGAATCTTCCGTTGCTCTGCATCATCATGACACCATTGTGCATAGCAGGCATAAAGGTTTTTAGGATCCAGTCTACCTGATTATGCTTGTTGGAGGCATCTAATTCAAAGGCGGTCCCTGCCATTACATAATAGCTGCCAATAATACGTTCTGCCAGATTCTGTACACCGTAGCAGCCTTCGTAGGCAAAGTAGTCATGAGCAACATAAGAATTGTCTAACTGAACACCGTTTCCTCCGTCATTCTTAGCGAGGAAGTTCACCAGGTTCGTACGAGTCTGCTCAATGAGAGCCGTGTCCTGCTTCAGAGCCGCAATCATACCGCAGATCCGCAGACGGGTACGACGATAGCTGATGGTCGATTCGTCTGTCTTGCCATCATTATTGGGACGGATCGTATCAATCAAATACCGACAGGTTTCAATGATCTTGTCCGCAGTGTTCTTCTCTGCAGTGGTTTTGTAGGGATACATGACCAAAAGGGTCTGTAGGATCTCATCCGGGGAACCAAATGCCCAATCCCACCAGTTATAATATGTGGTTGCGGTGCTACTGCTCTTCTGGGAAGACCAGCGATCCTTATTGTAGAAGGTAGTCGCCTTCTCCAACCCGTAGAATATGGCGTTTCTCAGTTCTTGATTCTGGTACAGATCCATCGTAACCAAGTTGCCGCTACCGTCCTTATAGGTATAGACTGAGCCACGAGTGCCATAAGCCTTTGCCATATACATCAGGTAGACAAACTGCTTCCGCATGGTATCACTGGACACAGTAATGGTAATATTGGTGCTGCCGAAAACTCTCCCGGAATTGGAGCGGTTGGACTCCAAATCTCTCCAATATTTACCGCCGTTGTAGCTAATACCGGAGGAAGACACACCGGAACTGTTGGTCTGTCCAACGATCTTTTGAATCTCGGGATCGGACCAATCCACCGTATCATCACCGCAAATGGAGACCTTCCAGTTATTACGCAAGGCGTTCCAATCTGCAGTAGTGTAGGTCGCTCCCAACGCCTCAAAATGCATGGTGGGAAGCAGAGTCAGTAGCATCGCTGCTAACAGCAACAGAGAGAAGATGCGTTTCATCATTTCAAATCACAACCATTCTTTAGTGTTCGGAAGTTTGTATTCATAAATATTATCTTCCATAAATATTATACGGTTTTCTGCTTTAATGTCAAGAATTCCATCGTTCGATTTGACTATAAAGGGGCTGCCACATTCTTAATGAAACAGCCCCTTTTCCAGAGAATATATTTTTAATTTAAAAAGGCCGTTTGATTTATAACAATGCGTCTTATACACTGATGTGAGACATATAAATCATAGTTCAATAATTTACTCTCCATCTGGAATATCCAAGTGGGGAGTAATACTGAAATGCTACCGTTTTTAGGAGCCCAGGAAAACCTGTCCCACAGTAAAGATCGGTCCATGGTAGCATACGCTTTTGGCACCATCCACTTCGGGTCCTGAATAGAAATCCATAGCAATGAGTGCCGACTTATTTCCTGTAAAAGCTATCTGTAGGCAATGCTTATGCTATGTAATCCACTCCTGTGGAGGCGGACAAGCCGCCTCCATGGATTCAGAACTTATTGAAAGTATGCTTTTGCGCTGTCGGAGTAAGCGAAGAGGGCTTTGCACAGATCCAGTAGTGTCCCGGTCTTGTTGTTGCCGTAAGTATCTGCACTGTACTGCAGGGTGCAGG
>JAZREB010000059.1:0-2294 GCA_045660585.1 Faecousia sp.
GCCTTCGGCGGAGCTCCCTTTACACAAGGGAGCCTTTGGTCTGTGCAAACTTCAAACTGAGCGATAAACTGTGATTTGTCGGAAGGGGCTTGACAATGGGAAGGCAATTCCTTACAATAGATACAGAAAACTATGGTGAACGTTTTGCCGAAAGTGAGGGTATACATATGATGAAACGAGCCATTGCAGCATTTATGATCCTGGTAATCCTCTGTGGGTTCCTGCTCGGTGGGGTAGTGGCAGAAGAGAAAACTGCCGAAAGGGATCTTGCCGTCCTTGCAGGGGACTTGGCGTCCCGGATCTCTGCCTTGCCGATCCCTGTCAATCAGCTGAAAACTGTTAACTACGGCAACTCCCACGAGTTAGAGGGTACCTATTTTGTGGTGGTAAAATCCGGCAGCACGTACTATGCCCTGAACCACACCGCTTCTGTTAACACCACCGGTGTTCTCCATCGGGCAAAGGACTCTACCACCAATCGTCCCCAGACCGCCTTTGCACCCCTAACGCTGTCGGTGTCCGGCAATCAGGTCACGGGGCAGACTTCTTTGCAGAATACCGTGACTCTGGATTACTGGCGGGAGCCCATCGACTATTACTATGCCGATGCAGAGAATACCTACTATTCCTACACCCTGTCGGAGTGGAAGACCAACAGCAAGACCTCTACCTCCGACGGTAGTCGTGTCTATACCATCCCCATTCCCGGTGCCGATGCGGCCTACACCCTGCAATTCGCAAACGGAAGCTATCTCGTTCCCAATGGTCACGCTGAAGCACTGAGAACAGCAACCTCTTCTTACCCCTTTATGATCCAAGCAAATTCCAACGGCACCCTGACCGCCTATAAGCTCCATGTTTACGGGGTCAACCAGTTTACCTACTGGCTGGGCATGGATACCAAGGACAGCAACCGCTACACCTTGGCTACCCGTGCACAGATGCGCCGAAACGATAGTAGCAAGGCTTTCCTCATTGAACTGACTCTGTTCCAACTGTCCCCCGTAACCACAGAACTGTACAAGGCTCTGCAGGCTGTCCTTCCCTATGTACAGGGCGGCATTGCAGGCTATAGTGCCGAAAGCTACAGTGCCTTCCTTACCACAGTTGAGGAGGCGGTTTCCCTTTATACCGCCAATGCACAGGTCTATGAGAACACTGCCCTCCAAGAGACCCTGAACGCCAAGGCAGAGGATCTCAAGGTTGCGGTGAAGGAACTGACCTACGGTGAGGAAGGAGAGACCTTGGCGCTGGCGGCAGAGGTTGCTGCACAGCTCAAGAATCTCTACATTCCTGTTGCAAAGCATAAGGCAGTGACTTCCTCCAACCGAGGCTCTCTCAACGGAACCTACTTTATGATGGTCGCTTCCGACGGCACCTACTATGCCATTAACCCCAACAGCCCCGTGACTACCAACGGTGTCATCCACCGTGCTTCCGGCAGTACCACCAATGCACCCCAGAGTGGTTTTGCCCCTGTTGCCATTGGTATCTCCAACAGTGCTGTCCGTACCCAGACTTCTCTCCAGTACACCGTCCAGCTACAGAAGTGGTCCGGCTCCATTACCTATTACAACAAAGACGGCACCACCTACGCAAGCTACACAGAAACCGAGTGGAAGAACAACAGCAAGGATCCTTCCACAGACACCTCTCAAGGATACCGTATTTACACCAAGCCCAACCCCGCCAAGGATCCCGCTTATACCATCCAATTCGGCTCCGGTGCCTACTTATCCCCCAAGGGGAATAAAGAGGGCTTGCAGGTAGGTACTTCTACCTATCCCTACTTCTTCCAAGCTAACTCCAACGGCACAGCCACCCTTTACAAAATGGCCATCAACGGTGTCAACCAGTTTACCTACTGGTTAGGCTCCGATACGGATAACAGCAAGAATTTCACCACTGCCACCCGTCCCCAGATGCGACGGAACGATGCGGATCGGGACTTTGTCATTGCTTTCTACCTGTTCCAAGTTTCCGATGTCTCTCTGGAACTGTACAAGGCTCTGAAAGAAATGCTCCCCTATGTAGAAAAGGGCAATCAGGGCTACACCGACGGAAGCTACGCCCTCTTCGTAGAATATCTGGCAGAAACCTTGGAACTGTACCAAAAGAGCCGTGCAGTCTTTGACGACTCTCTCTTACAGAAGACGCTGGAAGCCCGTGCCGTAGAGCTCCGCGCCGCCGCGGCCAATTTGCAGATCGGACTTGCACAGGCTATGCCCGGGGTTACTACCCTCCATCAGCTTCCGGTTATGACGGATAAGTCCTCCTATGCAGGAGAACAGGCA
>JAZREB010000060.1:0-4186 GCA_045660585.1 Faecousia sp.
TCCGTCCCCGTACCAACCTGTTCCAGGCTGTATTCCGTGTACGTAGCTTGGCTGCCTTTGCTATCCATCAGTTCTTCCAGGACAGAGGCTTTGTGTATGTTCACACTCCCCTGATCACCGGAGCTGACTGCGAGGGTGCAGGTGAGATGTTCCGTGTCACCACCATGGATCCTGAGAATCCTCCCCGTACCGAGGACGGCAAGGTCGATTTCAGCAAGGACTTCTTCGGTAAGCCCACCAACCTGACCGTTTCCGGCCAGCTCAACGGTGAGACCTACGCCATGTCTTTCCGCAACATCTACACCTTCGGTCCCACCTTCCGTGCAGAGAACTCCAACACCACCCGTCATGCCGCTGAGTTCTGGATGATCGAGCCTGAGATCGCATTTGCAGATCTGTCCGACGATATGCGTCTGGCAGAGGATATGATCAAGTATATTATCGCTTATGTTCTGGAGAATGCTCCCGAAGAAATGCAGTTCTTCAACAGCTTCGTAGATAAGGGTCTCTTGGAGCGCCTGAACCACGTTATGAACTCCGACTTCGGTCACGTGACTTACACCGAGGCTATTTCCCTCTTAGAGCCCCACAACGACCGTTTCGAGTATCCCGTCCATTGGGGCAGTGACCTGCAGACCGAGCACGAGCGTTACCTCACCGAGGAGCTGTTCAAGCGTCCTGTATTCGTTACTGATTATCCCAAGCAGATCAAGGCCTTCTATATGAAGCTAAACGAGGACGGCAAGACCGTCGCCGCTATGGACTGCCTGGTACCCGGTATCGGCGAGATCATCGGCGGTAGCCAGCGTGAAGACAACTACGACATCCTCATGAATCGTATCAACGAGTTGGGTCTCAATGCCGAGGATTACGATTTCTATATGGATCTGCGGAAGTACGGCTCTGCCCGTCATGCAGGCTTCGGTCTGGGCTTTGAGCGTTGCGTTATGTACCTCACCGGTGTTTCCAACATCCGTGACGTTATCCCCTTCCCCCGTACCGTTAACAACTGCGAACTTTGATCAAAAAACATGCCGTAAGGAGAGCCTCCCCTCTCCTTACGGCATATATTTTATATAAAACGGATCATCCGGTCATTCTGTTCATGAGGACAGCTCCGTTATCCTTTAACCACTTATTCCATTTATGGTAATCGGGAAATACCCGAAGGACTTCTGCATAGAAGCGGTCAGAATGGTTCATTTCCTTCCGGTGGCATAGTTCATGGACAACCACGCTGTCAAGCACTTCCGGCGGTGCCAACATAAGGAGACAGTTGAAATTCAAATTCCCTTTACTGCTACAGCTTCCCCATTTGGAACGTTGATTACGGATGGTGATCCGACCATAGGTAACTCCAACCAAAGGCGCATAATACCTGACACGAGCCGGGATAATCTCCATAGCCCGATGAGCAAGGTGCCGAATCTCCTCCATGGTAAGTCTGTTCTCCTCGGCTATAGCTTGCTGTTGCCGAGCCTTTTCCAAATGCTTTTCGATCCACCCCTTGTGCTGTGTTAGAAATTCCGTAATATTAACATTAGTTGCCCGAAAAGGAGCGCGAACCAAAACTTTATTCCCTTTGATCTCTACCGCTAATGTCTTTCGGTTGCTCCGAATCACTTCATATTCCATAGTACGCCCTCCTATCCATTTGAAGTAAATAATGCCATAAAAGACTCCTCCGTTTCCTGTGAGAGAAAACGGAGGAATTTTCGTTCGGGATGAAATTACAGATGAACCTTGGTGCCGGATTCGCCACGGACGGCCTTTCCTGCATTTTCCAGAGAAGCAATGATAGCTTCGCCACCGGTCTGTGCGAAGGAAATAGCAGCCTTGACCTTAGGCAGCATGGAGCCGGGAGCAAAGTGACCCTCGGTGCAGTACTGCTCAGCCTGGGCAACGGTCATCTCTTCCAAGCTCTCCTGATTGGGCTTACCCCAGTTGATAGCAACACGATCAACAGCAGTCAGGATGACCAGAGCATCCGCCTTGACCAGTTCTGCCAGCTTAGCAGAAGCGAAGTCCTTGTCGATAACTGCGGGAGTGCCGTAGAGCTTGCCGTCTCTGCGGATAACAGGGATGCCGCCACCGCCTACGGTGATAACGACGCAACCACTGTTAATGAGAGCGGAAACAGTGTTCTTCTCGATAACGTCGATAGGCTTGGGAGAAGGAACGACCTGACGATAGCCACGGCCTGCATCCTCTACCATGGTGTAGCCCTTCTCAGCGGCGATGCGCTCAGCGGTTTCCTTGTCGTAGAAGGAGCCGATGGGCTTAGTGGGGTTCTTGAAAGCGGGGTCATTCTCGTCAACCAAAACCTGGGTAACAACAGTAGCGACGTCCTTGACCATACCACGGGAAGCCAGCTCGTTGCCGATAGCGTTCTGGAGGTGATAGCCGATGTAGCCCTGGCTCATTGCGCCACACTCGGGGAAAGGCATATCGGACTTGATAGCCTTTGCCTCAGCGGCGGTAGCCATGCCCAGATTGATCATACCGACCTGGGGGCCGTTGCCATGAGCAATAACGACCTCGTTACCCTCTGCGATGAGATCAACGATGGACTTAGCGGTCTCGGTTACAAGCTGAAGCTGTTCATAGGGAGTGTTGCCCAGAGCATTGCCGCCCAGAGCAATAACGATTCTCTTAGACATTTCATTTACCTCGTAAATAGTGTAATATTGGTACAACAGGGTGGGAGTCGGAACTCCCACCCTGTTCTCAGTGGAATCAATGGACTGCTATATTTGCAACCCTTTTGGAGTAGCAGGAGCGAGCGGCATACCGCACATGACGAGGAGACTTTTCTCGTAGCGAGTCAAAATTCCGCAGGAATACTTTGTGTATTTCAAGGAATTGCGACGAAGCTGCGGGGAAAGAATCCCGGCAGGGGCGGTGTGCAAGTGAGCAACTGCCACTCCCTAAAAAATTAGAAAATTTTACGGCTGTTGTCAGCTGCGTCCAGAGCCATCAGAGCCTTAACGGGATCCTTGACCTGTGCCATGAAGATCATTGCAGCGATAACATAGGGCTTGTAGGAAGCCTGCTTGTAGAGGGGAACGATGTAGCGGTCGAATACGGAGTTGTCAACTTCGCCTTCTTTGCAGCTCAGACCGGTGATGTCAGCGGGCAGGCAGTGCAGGTACAGAGCCTTGCCATCCTTAGTCAGGGACATCATTTCCTCGGTGCAAGCCCAATCCTTATGCTCGGCGTTCTGAGCCAGGAGCTTCTTCTCCAGCTCATCGATGCCCTTCTGGCCGCCCTTGGAGTACAGAGCGGTACGCTCCTCCATAGCCTTGAAGGGAGCCCAGGACTTGGGATATACGATGTCAGCATCCTTGAATGCTTCCTTCATGTCGTTGGTCTTGGTGAACTTGGAGCCGTACTTCTCGCAGTTCTGACGAGCGATCTCTTCGACCTCGGGCATAACCTCGTAGCCCTCGGGGTGAGCAAGGCAAACGTCCATGCCAAAACGGGTGAACAGGCCGATAACGCCCTGGGGAACGGACAGGGGCTTGCCATAAGAGGGAGAATATGCCCAAGTCATAGCAACCTTCTTGCCCTTCAGGTTCTCAACACCACCGAAGTAGTGGATAACATGGAGCATATCGGACATGCACTGGGTGGGATGGTCGACGTCGCACTGCAGGTTGACCAGAGTAGGTCTCTGCTCAAGGATGCCATCACGGTAGCCGTCTTCCAGAGCGTCCATGAAGGTCTTCATGTACTCGTGGCCCTGACGGATGTACATATCGTCACGGATGCCGATAACGTCAGCCATGAAGGAAACCATGTTAGCGGTCTCACGTACGGTCTCGCCATGAGCGATCTGGGACTTCTTCTCGTCCAGGACCTGCTCTTCCAGACCCAGCAGGTTGCAGGCGGAAGCGAAGGAGAAACGGGTACGGGTGGAGTTGTCGCGGAACAGGGAGATGCCCAGACCGGAGTTGAAGATCTTGGTGGACTTGTTCCGCTCACGCAGGTCGCGCAGAGCGTCAGCTACGGTGAAGATGGCGTCGATTTCGTCGTCGGTCTTGTCCCAAGTCCAGTAGAAGTCGGTCTTGTACATATTGTTGATGCGCAGGGTCTCCAAATGTCTTGCCAGTTCGATTGTCTTGCTCATTGTAATTTACTCCTCATTAAAAGTAATGTTTGTGAACTATGGAAGCTCTGATTAAAT
>JAZREB010000061.1:0-15164 GCA_045660585.1 Faecousia sp.
GTTGTAACGGATGTAGTCCAGATGGATGCCGTCGATCTCGTAATTGGTAGCCAGCTCAGTAGCGATGTCAGCCATGTAAGCGTTGTAGCCCTCGTCATAGGGGGTGATGTTCTCGTTGTCACGAGCACGCTTATAGTGCCACATACCGGACTCGGGGTTGTTTTCCTTATAGGTTTCGTCCTGATCGACGACCAGCCATGCATGGACACGGATGCCTGCTGCGTGACCGCAATCGATCATTTCCTGCAGAACATCACGCTCACGGGTGATGTTCTCGGTGTACTTGGTCTTGTTGAAGCCCAGGGTACCGCCTACGCCCTTAACCAGGAGGTAGATGTCGGTGATACCGTTCTTTGCGCTACGCTCTGCGATGGTATCTGCACCCAGAGCAGCAACGTCGGAGCCCCAGATCCAGTCGCCGGCGATTTCCATATCACCGTAGACCTGTACGGGCTCGATTTCTCTGTAGGTGGGAGCGATGGTTACATCGCCGTTTTCATCGGTGGTTTCTTCCCAATCGATGAACTTGTAGCCGGGGAGGAGGGGATAGTCGGGATATTCGGGCTCTTCGCCTTCCTTAACATACTGAACTTCGATGATTTCGCCTTCGCCGTCAACGAAAGTAACGGTGGTGGGGAGGCCTTCTTCATATGCGTTGTATGCACGGCTCTCGTTGGAGTTGATCCAAATTCTTGCATAAGCAATGCGAGCATTGGGATCTACGGGAGCGCCCTCGAAGGTGATCTCCAGCTTGCCCCATGCCAGAGTGGGGAGAGCTTCTTCTGCTGCATCATCGGCATAACCGATCTTGATCCAGCTGCCGTCCTCGGCGATCTCTACGGGAACATCGGCTGCAAAGCCTTCCAGCATCTTGGCGCCGGTGAGGGTAACACCCTCGGTTGCCTCGAAACGTACCCATCTCCAACCGCCATCGTTGTAGGTGTTGATGGCCTGCACCTTGATCTTGCCGGCTTCTACATCGGAGTACAGCTTAGCATAGCTGAACTGGCTGTGACGGAAGTGGCAGATACCCAGAACGCCTTCGTTGGGAAGGAGGGCACGGATCGCCTCGATATCGCTCTGGAGCTTTTCGGACTTGGTGGGATAGTAGGACTGGAAGCCCATAACGACCTTATTGCCCTTTTCGATAGCCTGCTCTACCATCTCAGCCATCTTAGCGGAGGAGTAGCCGTAGGTATCGGCGTAAGCCATAGGAACAACATAGTCATACAGCTTTGCGCAATCCTCGTAGTTCTGGCCGTAATGGATATCGGAGAAAGCAGGATCATAGATGCCTTCGGGCATGATAGCACCGGAGATAACCAGATCGGGGTTGATAGCCAGAGCAGTGTCACGGATCATCATACCGAAGTCCGTAACATTGTTGCGGCGATACTGTGCAATAAGGAGAGCATCGGGATCGCCATTGCGATATGCGTTGAAGATATAGTCTGCATCAACGGTATCGGTCTCATCTAGCTGGTTCTGATAGAAGGTCTTCCGGATCAGGTACTTAACATTCTCAATGTCAGCGCCCATAGCTTCCAGATTTGCGAAATCTTCTTCACTCCAGCCGTTGCAAGCATGGTTATAGCGGATGTAGTCCAGATGAATACCGTCAACATCGTAGTTGGTAACGATCTCGGTGACAATATTCTTCATGTACTCACGGTAGCCCTCGTTATAAGCGGCAAGGAAGTCATTGTCGCGTTCACGGACAAAGTGCCAGTTGCCTGCTTCGGGGTTCTTAGCCTTGTAGTCGGAGTCATTCAGAGCAACCAGCCAAGTGTGGACACGGATGTTCTCTGCATGAGCAGCATCAATGGTCTCTTGGAGAACGTCGCGGTTCTCACGGGTAATGTTTTCGGTGTACTGTGTCTTGTTGTAGCCCAGCATGCCGCCGGTGCCCTTAACGAGCAGATAGATGTCAGTAACACCATTTTCTGCACAGCGGGCAACGACTTCGTCTGCGCCCAGTTCTGCGATGCTCTCGCCCCAAATCCACTCACCGACGATGCCAAACTCACCGGCAGTAGGAACTGCGGGTTCTTCGGTCTCTTCGGTGGCCCAAGCGGGCATAGCGAACATGGAAAGCACAAGAGACAAGCAGATGATCAGGGAAAGAATTCTTTTGGTCATAACATTTGCTCCTTTACTTTTCCAAATTTTTATATCAACCCGTTTTCTTGAAAGATCCCGGGGTCGATACCGAAAGGAATACAACAAAGCCACCGAGAAAGCCTGTCCCTCTCAGTGAAACACCTGATGTATCGTATTTGTAGTATATAACAAAAGAATTCATTTGTCAAACGAAAATTTTGCGCGGAGTACACAAAACGATAAAATAAGATTGGAAGCGTTTTCATTTTTTCAATTTATTTCAGTTTTATGGTTTTTTACCCTATTTCCCCTAATTTTTCACAATTTTTACAAAAAAATTCTTGCATTTTATACCTGCTGCTGTTATATTGGTTGTAGCTGAAAAGCACATATCACTCTCTTACAAGGAGGACTCCTCTATGAAGCGTTTGCTTTCCCTTCTGTGCATTCTGGCTCTGCTTCTGAGCCTGTTTGCAAGCACTGCCTTTGCCGCCCCTCCCTCCCGTCCCGGTGATGATGATGATGACGGTGGCAGCAACACCGGTGACTCCAACGGTCTCCTGCAAATCATTGTTCCCTCCGGTGTGTCTATCACCATGAAAAATGCATGGGCAGGCACCGGAAGCAATGTTTCCTACAGCTCCGTTTCTACTGCCGACGGCTATAAGACCTATAGCTATAAGGGTCTGGCTACAGGCTCCTACAGCTTTGTTACCTCCGGCAGTGGCTATAATAAACTGACGAAGGACATCTACTTTGTCTCCGGCACCACCCAGACCATCACCAAGGATCCCGGTAAATCCAAAGGCAACGGCTGGGAACAGGGCTCCGGCATTGAGCGTACAGAGCAGTTGATCTCCGATGGCGGACTCTTCGCCTCTACCCCCACATCCTTCCCCGGATATGAGTATGTGTTTAATACCCCCGTTTTCACCGACGATTCCATCGGCAAGCAGCAGTTTACCCCCCACGACACCATGCTGAATTATATTCATGCTTTGGTAGAAGACTGCTCCAACGCATACTATTATAATGTAGGCAAGTCCCCCACCTACGGCTTTGAGTTCCCTCTGGTGGTTTTTTCTAAGACCGACCTTACAGGCAAGACCATGGAAGAAGCCGGCGCCCTCATTCAGGCTAACGGCAAGCCCACTGTTTTCCATCAGGCTCAGGTTCACGGAAACGAGCCCGCCGCAGGGGAAGGATCCCTCGCTCTGATCTATGCCGCCGCAACCGGTAACCTCACCGACTACAACGGCGGAGATATTCTGGACAGTGTCAACATTCTGGTATATCCCCGTATCAATGCAGACGGCTCCTATAAGTTCCAGCGAAACAATGTCTACGCAAACCTGAACATGAACCGTGGCTATCTCCATATGCGCAGTAGCGAGGTACAGGATGTGGTCAGCGTTTATAATGCTTTCCGTCCCCACATCGTTATGGATGCTCACGAATGGACTCCCGACAATACCGGTGAAAAGGACAGCTATTTTGACGATCTGTGGCTGTTCTGCAACGGTAGCACCAACAATTCTTCCTCCATGCTGGATGACAGCATTGTCCTTATGGAGAATGTTTTCGCCGATGCAGGAAAGGTAGGCATCCGTCCCTTCTTCTATGTCGGCAACATGAACTATGATGCTTCCGAAGGCACTGCAAACTCTCTGGCTCCCTATTATTACGGTCTCCGTGGCTCCTACGCCTTCTGCGTAGAGACCCGTGGCATCGGTGTCGGCAGAGGATGTTTCGAACGCAGAGTGTTCTCTCACTATCTGACTGCAGAATCTATGATCCGCTATGCAGCCGCTAACGCTGAAGAAGTGGTTACAAAGGTTGCCGCCGAACGGGCACGGATCGCCCAAGCAGGCACCACCTTCAGCTCCGGCAACAAAATCACCCTCAAGCACTCCAATTCCACCCACAGCAAGGCCTATCCCAGACCCACCCTGAATCTGCTAACCAATACGATTACCAATCCCAACGCTACCCAAAAACCCACCGCCGCTTACACCGCTTCCAGCACCCGTACCCGTCCTACTGCCTACATCATGAAGGCCGGTACCAGTGGCTTATCCACCGTGCTGAAAACCTTAGATTATCATGATATCCCCTATATCCAAATCCCGGAGGGCATGACTATTTCCGTCAAGTCCTACAGTGGAACCTCAAAATCCGCTTCCCTGTCTTCAGAAAAGTCTGTAACCTTTGAAGCAGGTTCCTACATCTTCCCCATGAATCACAGTGAAGGCAATATTCTTGCTATGATCATGGAGCCCGACGTTTTTGATTCTTCCTCATCGGAATCCTATTCCACCTTCGTACAGCGTGGTATCGTAGGAATCAGCAGCATTTACCGTTTCGAGGGCAATGTAGAAGATCTCATCGGCAAGACCGAGCCTGTTCCCGAATACACCGTTACCTTCTACGGTGAGGAAAATCAGGTTCTGGCTACCGAAACCGTAAAAGAGGGTGCTTCCGTCTCCTACACCGGTGTGACTCCCACCAAGGCTTATACCGAGGACGTCCACTATGTATTTAATGGTTGGGCAGATGTCGAAGGCGAGCCCGCTGTCATGGGTGCCATTACCGAAGACACCGCCTTCTACGCTATCTTCTCCGAGGAACAGCACACCTATACCGCCGCCACTACCACCGAGGCTACCTGTATTTCTGATGGTGTTACCACTTACACCTGTCCCTGTGGCAGAAGCTACGAGGAATCCATCCCCTCCCTCGGTCACAGTGCCGAACTCCAAGGGGCAGTAGCTCCCACCTGTTCTGCCCCCGGCTACACGGGAGATAAGGTCTGCACCACCTGTAAGGAGGTTGTAGAAGCAGGTACCGTCCTGCCCACCGAGCCCCACACCGAAGAAATTCTCCCCGCCGTAGAACCCAGCTGTCTCTCCTCCCGTCTGACAGAGGGCAAGAAGTGTTCTGTCTGTAACATCGTACTGGTAGAGCAGACCGTGATCCAGAGATTGGGACACAACCATGTTTATGCCGACAACGCAGACGGAACCCATGCCGACACCTGCGGCCGTTGCGGTAAGGACTTTGGCTCTGCTGCCCATGTTACAGAAGACGGCATCTGCTCCCTCTGCGGCGCAGGGGAAGCTGCAAAGCCCACCGTGGATTCTGCTGTGGAGATCCGTCACACGTTGAATCTTGCAAGTGATATTTCCATCAACTATGCCGTAGCTGCTTCTCAGTTAGCAGAGTACGACAGCTACTATTTAGAATGTGTAATCCCCGTCTATGACAGTGCCGTCCTCACAGGAGAAAGCACTGTTCGTATAGAGCCGGAACTAAAGGGCAACTATTATTACTTCACCCTCACCGGTATCACCGCCGTGCAGATGGGTAACGAGATCCGTTCCACCCTCTATATGAAAAAGGACGGTGCTCCCTATTACTCCAACACCGATGTTTACAGCGTTGCAACCTACGCCTACAGCCAGCTTAGCAAAGCAGATGCCACCAAGAACCTGAAAACGCTGTGTGCAGACCTTCTGATCTACGGCTCCTCCGCACAGATCTTCAAGGATTATCGCACAGACGCTCTGGTAGACAGCGCCATGACCGAGGAGCAAAAGTTCTATTGCAGTGATACGGATTCTGTGGTATTCGGCAACAACAATTCCATTCTGGATGACATAGATGTTCCCGACATTACCTGGGTCGGCAAGTCCCTGAGTCTGGAATCCAAGGTCGTTCTGAAGTTCATCTTCGATACCGCCTCTTATGCCGGTGCACCGGAAGAGCTCACCCTGCGCATTACCTACAGAGATTATGCAGGTGTGGAAAAGGTTGTCACTCTGGCAAATCCCACTCCCTATGGCAACATTGCTACACGGTACTCCTTCGACTTTGGCGGTCTCCTGGCCGCAGAGCTTCGTAGCGTGGTAGACGTAGCCATCTTCGTAGGTGAGACTCAGGTCTCCTCCACCCTGCGCTACAGTGCCGACACCTATGGCAATAACAAAACCGACACCCTCCTGACACTGTGCAAGGCTCTCTTCGCCTACAGTGACAGTGCAAAGGCATTCTTCGGCTAAAACCCGAAAATAATCCAAAATCAAACCAAAGCCCCTGTTGGGAAGGATCGCTCTTCCCAACAGTGGCTTTCTTATATATGTGCCCCTTTGGAGCGAAGTGAAATTCTCTCGGCGTGAAAAACCGCCTGATCCGTAAGAGATCAGGCGGTGATTGTTAACCCTTGGGAAAAATTTGGTCGGTGTCTAAAATCAGGGTCACGGGGCCGTTGTTTTGGCTCCTGACCTGCATATCTGCGCCGAATTCTCCGTGCTGTGGAGGGAATCCCCTGCTTTCGCACTCGGAAAGGAACTGCTCATACAGAGGGATGGCGGTTTCGGGACGGGCGGCACCGATGAAGCTGGGTCTGCGTCCGTGGGAGCAATCGCCATAAAGGGTGAATTGGCTCACAACCAGAACAGAGCCCCCTACATCAGACAGCGATCGGTTCATTTTCCCATTCTCATCCTCAAACACACGCAAACCCAAGATTTTATCGGCAAATTTAGTGCACAGGGCGGGGGTGTCCTCCGGAGCAATGCCCAACAGGATCAAGAATCCCTCCCCAATATTGCCAACGATCTCTCCTCCGATCTCTACGGAGGCGTTAAGAACTCTGGTTACCACTGCTCGCATCAGATCTGCCCCCTTCGTACTTCGATCACGCCGGAGATCTGGCGGATCCGACCACGGATGGACTCCAGTTCTTCTACATTTTTCACCTCAAAGGTAGCAACCAATCGAGCCTTTCCTGCAGGCATTTCACGACCTGCCAGCTCCGTGACTTTTACCTTTGCGGCATTGAGAACGGAAGCTACATCCAACCACAGGCCGTTGCGGTCAGTGGAGTCGATCTCCAGTGTGGTGGAGAAGGGACTGCTGTCATGATCTGCCCAGGTTACGGGCACCCAACGGTCATGCTGAGAAGCCTTTGCAGAATCCTGTGCATTGGTGCAATCCTTTCGGTGGACACTGACCCCGTAGCCACGGGTGATAAAGCCGATAATATCGTCCCCGGGGACAGGAGTACAGCAACGAGAGAATTTGATCATACAGGAATCGATATCCTCTACGATAACACCGGAAGCCTTGTGACGGCTGGTTTTCTGATTCTGGTCGCTCTGGGTCTTAATGGGCTGTTCTTTCTGGGGCAGTTGCTGTCTGGTAGCCTTGGCCAAATCATCACGGATACGGCCGAAAGCCTTGGTCGCGGTGAGGCCGCCGTAACCGATAGCGGCATACATATCCTCCAAGCTGTCAAAGGACAGCTTCTTTAGCAATGCGGGAAGGAGCTCGGCATCATTGAGGATAGAGGGCTGAAAACCACCACGGCGGAGTTCCCCTTCAAAGCTGGCCTTTCCGTGGGCAACGTTCTCTTCTCTCTTTTCCTTCTTGAACCACTGGCGGATCTTGGTGCGAGCCTGATTGGAGTTGCAGATTTTCAGCCAATCTCGACTGGGACCCTTGGCGGTCTTGGATGTCAGGATCTCTACGATATCACCGTTGTGGAGGGTCTGATCGTAAGAAGCAATACGGTTGTTGATCTTTGCTCCTACCATGGCGTTGCCGACACCGGAGTGAATGGCATAGGCAAAGTCGATGGGGGTAGAGCCGGAGGGCAGGGACATGACCTTACCCTTGGGAGTAAAGACGAAAACCTCGTCATCGAACATATCCACCTTGAGAGAGTGGATGTAGTCTTCCGCATCGTTTTCCTCTTGCTGGCTCTCCAGCAATCGGCGAACCCATTCAAACTGCTTCTCATCTCCACCGGCTACCCCCTGCTTGTATTTCCAGTGGGCGGCAATGCCGTACTCTGCGGTCTGGTGCATATCCCAGGTACGGATCTGTACCTCAAAGGGAATGCCCTGCTGACCGATGACGGTGGTGTGGAGGCTCTGGTATTTGTTGGGCTTGGGTGTGGAAATGTAGTCCTTAAACCGCCCGGGCACCAGATTGTACAAATCGTGGATATGACCCAATACGTTATAGCAATCCGCAATGGAGTCCACGATTACACGGAAAGCATACAGGTCATAGAGCTCATCGATGGTCTTGCCCTGGGTCTGCATTTTCCGATAGATAGAATAGATATGCTTAACACGTCCGTAAATGGCACCGTGGATGCCCACAGAGGACAGACGGGTCATGATTTTGGATTGGATCCCCTTCATGAATTCGTCGGCTTCGGACTGGTGTTCTGTTAGGAATTCGGTGATCTCAGCGTATATATCAGGCTCCAAATACCGCAAACTGATGTCTTCCAGTTCCCATTTGATCTTCTGCATACCGAGGCGGTGTGCCAGGGGCGCATAAACGTCCATAGTCTCCTGAGATTTGGAGATCTGCTTGGCCGGAGTCTGGTATTGCATGGTGCGGGTATTGTGGAGTCGGTCGCAGATCTTAATGAGAACCACGCGGATATCCTTGCTCATGGCCATGAACATTTTCCGCAGGTTTTCCATCTGCTGTTGCTCGTGGGAGTAATATTCCACGCGGGTCAGCTTGGTAACACCCTCTACCAGCTCCGCAACAGTGGAACCGAAGAGGCTGGCAATATCGCTGTGGCTGGCAGCGGTATCCTCGATACAATCATGGAGGATAGCCGCCAGAATAGCATCGGTATCCAGACCGGTTTCCGCAACGATTTCTGCCACCGCCAGGGGGTGGATAATATAGGGGGAGCCGTCTTTCCGTTTCTGATCTCCGTGTTTCTTTTCAGCATAGGCGATGGCTCGCTCTATCTGATCCAGATCCACATGGGGGCAGTGCCGAGAGATAGCTCGCATAAGGCTACTGTAATGATCTGCAAAGGTTTCCATTTACTCCCCTCCCAATGCGCAATAAAGTCTGCTGTTATGCAGGGCGTTAAACCGAGTCTCCGGCATCAGTTGAACCTCCAATGTCATATACTCCCGGTGGAGCCGAATCAGCCCCAGTTCTTTCAGAATATCCAGAGCGGGAGCAGTACGGCGAATGCTGTGCCATTCTGCGGAGCCGGCACCCACACTGTAACAGAAATCCTCCTGATTACAGCGCAGGATCTTGCCATCCCTGCAATTTGCCCGTATGTAGTTCCATACCGCCGCCACATCTGCCCGTGTAGGTGCCAGGAGCCACTGCTCATGGTGGGTCAGACTCTTCTGATCCAGGAAGCGGTCGTATAACTCATAGGTGCTGACAATACGAATATCCGACAAATTCAGTTGTACATTGCGTACTCCGCGATATTCGTTCATAGTGGGCTGGAATGCCAGATCCACTCGAAGACCGGGACGGAGCTTCCGCAGAAGATTCCCCCCGGAAAAATAAATTGCCTGTAAATGATAGCCGTCCCTTGTGTGTACCCGTAGGCGCAGGTGCTTTCCGTTGCCTACCGTTCCCACATGGTCCACAACAGCCTCGCTAATACAGAAGACAGGCCGTGCGCAACCGGTGCCACAGGGCTCGATCTCTTCAAGAGCCACCACATTCTTCTCTGTCAGCAGCTCCCCGGGGATCTCACAATCGATCTGCAGGGCACTGCCACAAGGGTCTGCCATGGCATGCTGTTGGGCCATCTTGCAAACCCGTCTGCGGAATTCGTCAATGTTTTCCCGCAGGATGGTAAAGCCGGCGGCCAGTTCGTGTCCACCGTAACCTACCAAAAGATGGGACAACTCCTGTAGAGCTCCGAAAAGGTTGAAGCCCCCGTAGGATCTGGAGGAAGCCTTTCCGTTTTCTCCGTTGAGGCAGATCAAGAATGTGGGACAGCGATATTCCTCACACAGACGGGAGGCAACAATGCCAACTACACCCTGGTGCCAGTCCTCCCCTGCTAAAACGATAGCGCCCTCCCGGGGCTTAAATCCACGGAGCATGGCGGCGGCTTCCTTGTGGATCCGCGCCTCAATGGTCTGCCGTTCCTTGTTAAGTCTGCACAGAGTCTGTGCCAGCTCTGCGGCAAGGATGGGATCCTCTGTCAGGAATAATTCTACCGCAAGCTCGGCATGTTCCATTCTTCCCGCCGCATTGATCCGTGGTGCTACCACATAACCGATGGTAGAAGCGGTAATCTCTTTGTTATCACATTCGCAGGCCTCTAAAAGGGCGCGGATGCCCAATCGTTTGGGATGATTCAGGGCTTCCAGTCCGGACACAACCATGTGGCGATTCTCTCCCCGCAGAGGCATAACATCTGCCACAGTGCCCAGAGCATAGAGATCACAGTACCGCTTAGCCATAGCCTCCTGATCCCCGTCAAGTGCGGCAACCAGCTTAAAGGCAATGCCCACACCGCACAGATCCGTGTGAGGATAGGTGCGATCCGGTCTGTGAGGATCCACCACTGCCGCCGCAGAGGGTAGCTCCTCCTTGCACTCGTGATGATCCGTGATCACAAGAGTGATCCCCAATTCTTTGCACAAACGAGCCTCTCGGATGGCCGTGATACCGCAATCTACAGTAATAATCAGGCGAACTCCCTCTTGGTAGAGATCCATTATGGCTCCCTCGTTGAGGCCATAGCCTTCTTCCAAACGTCCGGGGATGTGTGTCAGACACCGTGCGCCCTTAGACCGCAGATAGTCGGTCAAAAGGCAGGTGGCGGTAATGCCGTCTACGTCATAATCGCCGAAAACAGCAATGGTCTGCCCCTCTTCCAGAGCGTGGCGAACAGCCGCCACTGCCAGATCCATCTCCTTCATGCAGAAGGGGTCAAGTAAGGTTGCATCCCGACTAAGGATCGCTTCAGCCTCCTGAACCGTGCGAACACCTCTGCCACTGAGAGCATAGGCCGTCAGGGTAGAGTATCCCCCACGGATCAGTTCTTGCACGACTTGCTCCTCTACCGATGCAACATTCCAGATTCCATACTTCAAAACATACACTTCCTAAATTTAGTTTTCTTTTTATTATAACAAATAAACCCTCGGTATACAACATGATAATAGGAAAAAGACAAACTTTGTCGAAATCACCAACAGAACCCGGGAAAAAACAAGCTGTTTTGCCAAAAGGCAGGGGGATCACCCCATCGAAAAGGTAAACAAATCATGAATGTTTACAGAAAAGACTTGTATCTTCCAAAGAATTTGCTATAATGATAACAGATCGATCCGATATTTTTTCGGATCCTACGTGGGGCCTGGATCATATGCCCCTAACTCCATTACACAAGGAGCACTGAATCACTATGTTTCATCGTTTTTTCCGGGGTCGCTACGGCTCTGACCAACTGAACATTGCCCTGGTCATCTCGGCCGTTGTACTGAGTGGGGTAAACAATCTCCTCTACATTCTGCTCCACAACGGGCTTCTGTATGGACTGTTCTGCCCTGTGTATATTGCGGTGCTGGTACTGGCTTTCTTCCGCATGTTCTCCAAGAACATCTACCGTAGACAGGCAGAGAACCAAAAATGGCTCAACTTTTGGAGCCGTCTGAAGGATCGTAACCACAGATATTTCCGTTGCCCCCACTGTAAGCAACGAGTCCGTGTCCCCCGTCACAAAGGGAAAATCAACATCCGCTGTCCCCGTTGCGGAGAAAAATTCATCCGCAAAACCTAACCCCACAAATGCAGATCTAAGGCTATGTCCTCCCCATCCTATCGGGAGGCCATAGCCTTTCCTTTATAGCGTATTATGCAGTTCACCAAAGAGTTCCTGCATTGTAGCAAAACGCCCTCATCAATTCAAGCACATATCGGAATTTGATGGGCACAGTGGATGTGGGGATGAAAAAAACTTTATAAATTCCGCAATTCTCCATTGCTTACGGAACAGAAGTATGTTATACTTTTCTTATCACACTACAGGAGGTAGTTTATGTCTGCTTATATTGCGGAGCTGTGCCAATTTCTGGATGATGGCATTTCTCCTTACCATACCGTGGCTCAGGCCGCGGAATACCTGGAAAACCACGGTTTTTCTCCCCTTCCCCTTGCCGGTGATTTTGCCGAAGTCACTCGCGGTGGAAAATATTATGTAGAAAACGGCACATTTTTGGCCGCTTTTTCCGTAGGACAGGAAAACTTCTTCCGCATTGCAGCTTCTCACAGCGATTGGCCCTGCCTGCGGATCAAACCCACCCCGGAACAAGTTTCCGGTGGCTGTCTAAAGTTGAGCGTTGAGCCCTACGGCGGTGGCATTTTCAGCACCTGGATGGATCGTCCCCTGTCTCTGGCAGGTACTGTCCTGCTGGAATCCGAGGATCCCATGAACCCCCGGATCCGTCTGGTATCTTGGGGGGAGCCCGTGCTCACAATCCCCAACCTTGCCATTCACATGAATCGGGAAGTAAACAAGGGCGTTCCCATAAAGCCCAATGTAGATATGCTCCCCCTATGTCGCACCATAGAGGACGACTTTAACAAAAACGGCTACCTTCTGGGTAAAATCGCCGAAAAGTTAGAAGTCCCTCGGGAGTCCATCCTTTCCTTCGAGCTCTATGGCTACTGCATGGAGCCCGCTACCCTCGTAGGCTTTGAAAAGGATCTCCTTTCCTCTCCCCGTCTGGACAACCTGTGCTCCGTTCATAGCTGTCTTTACGGCATCACCCACTGCGAGACTCCCCGAGGCATCAACATTGCCGTCCTCTATGATAACGAGGAGATCGGCAGCAACACCCGTCGGGGCGGAGACAGTCAGACTCTGACCTTCCTCATGGAAAAGCTGGCATTCGCTCTGGGCATGACTCCCACCGACTATCGCAACGCTTGCCTTGCCGGTATGCTACTGTCCTGCGACGGTGCCCATGCCGCCCATCCCAACCACATGGAATATGCAGACGGCCCGCAGGGTCCCCTGATGAATCGGGGCGTTGTCCTGAAACGGAGTCCCCGATATTCTTCCGATGCAGAAACCTGCGCCGTAATTCAGGGCCTGTGCCGTAAGGAGAACATCCCCCTGCAGATCTATATGAACCGTGCCGATTTGCCCGGTGGCAGTACCGTAGGTTCCATGGCTTCCAGCATTCTGGCTATGCCTGCGGCGGATATCGGTATTCCCATGTTGGCTATGCACTCTGCCTGCGAGCTCATGGGCGCAAAGGATCAAGAAGCGCTCTGTAAGCTCTGCACAGCATTTTTTCAATACTGATCAAAGTTTGATTTGAATAAAAAGGAGAGGAATCTATGAAAAACGTACTGATGAAATTCGTTTCCCTTCTGCTGATCCTCAGTCTCCTCATGTCCGTGGCTCTGGCCGCCGGATCTCCCGCAGTCTCTGCAGACAATGAGATCCCCGCCACCATAGCCCCCACGGATCCCACCGAGGAAACCACAGATCCCACAGAAGATACTACCGAAGAACCCACCGAGGAGACTACCGAAGAGTCCTCCGAGGACCCCTCTGAGGAACCTTCCGAAGACCCTTCCGAGGATCCCACCGAGGAGCCTTCCGAAGAACCCACGGAGCCGGAAGAACCCGAATATATCTACCCCGATGATTGGAGCCGTCCCGCTCTTGTGTTCGCTGTAGAAAACGGCATTCTTCAGGGTGACCAGAACTACAATCTGAACCCCGAAAAGAACATCACCCGTGTCCAGATGGCCGCTGTTCTCACCAGACTCCTGGGTGCCACCGGCACTGCGGATCTGTCTATGTACACAGACGTGGATCCCCAGGCTTGGTACTACACTGAGCTGTCCGCCGCTGTTGCCGCCGGCATCTTTAACGGCACCTCTGCAACCACCTTTGCCCCCAACGCTCCCCTGACCCGTGAGCAGGCCATGGTTGTTCTCAGCCGTGCTTTCGGCATTGTCACAGAAAATGTAGATGCTTACAAAGAATTCTCCGACGGCAATTCCGTTGCGGTCTATGCCCAATATGCCGTAGGTGCCATGAAGGAAATGGGTCTGGTCAATGGTTACACCGACGGTTCCGTCAAACCCCAGAAGACCATCTCCCGTGCAGAGGTAGCACAGCTACTGTATAAGCTCTTTGATACCATTGCAGGCACTCCCGAGGAGATCCCCGAGGAAGGTCGCATTCTCTACCGTGGCACCGAGTCTCTCCCCACTGAGCTCACTGTAAAGGGCTCCCTGATCCTTGCCAACGGCACACCGAAGGATCTGGATATTACAAATTGGAATATTGAAGATACTCTGGTCATCCGCACCGAAGACGGGATCGCTCTGGATCTCTCCGGTCTTACTGCCGGCCGTCTGGTCATTTGTGCCGAAGGCACTGTCACATCCGACATTGACCGTGTCTGGCTGGGCGGCAAGGGCGTTGCTTACACCGGCAATGCAACCTATTTAGGTTCCCTCTTGGGCAAGCACAGTGCTACAGGCGAGTATACAAACATTCAGCTCCGTGGTGGCTCCGTGGATATTGACGGCACCGCCGTAGATCTGGAGTTGAGCCCCAACTGCGGTGTCAGCCTCAACAGCCCCTGCCACGAAGTAATTGCCGGTCAGGGTTGCACCATCGTTCTGGATGGCTACTGTGAGTCCATATCCCTGGGCAATCTGGCCACTTTGACCCTTTCCGCTTCTTGCGGTTCCCTAACCATGAAGGAGCTTGCCGTTGCCGATATTGATGGCGATTGTGGCTCTCTGACCATTGGCAAGTCCTCCGAAGCAACCATTACCGGCAACTGTGCCTCCCTCACCACTACCGATGATTCTGCAAAGGTCACCGTAGATGGCCACTGCGGAATTGTCACTGCCGATGCTATGGCACAGATCACTATTGGTGGCGACTGCGCAGCTCTGACCACCGACATTCTGGCCAAGGTAGTGATCGGTGGCAATTGCCCCACCATAAACTTAGGCGCAAACTCCACCCTGGAACTGGGCGGCAATGCAGACAGCATCACCATGAACGGTTTCTCCAAGGTCACTGCAAAGGGCCATGTAAAGTCCATTTCCATGGCAGCAGAAGATACCCTCATATTGGACGGCACCGCAGATGAGATCACCGCCAACAAGGTGCACGCTACCCTTAGTGGCACCGATCGTGCAAAGCTCATCACCATCTATGACCGCGGATGCAAAAATACCCTGGCCGCTGACAAGATCAACAACATCTGGTACGACACCTATGG
>JAZREB010000062.1:0-15033 GCA_045660585.1 Faecousia sp.
CGGCTGCGGACATCAAGTTTAACATGGCAACCAATGCCTCTAAGGCAGAGACCGGCACCTTTAAGGCATATATTAACTATTTTGGAACAAGCGGAAAGCCTACCCTTGAACAGGTTTCTTCCTATTTATTTGAGTTACTTCCCAATCGAGTGGACACAGCCGAGCTGTACAATACCCTAAAGGAAATCGCAGAGGTTCTGACATGGAACGATCTCTATGACCAAAAGACCTACAACGACCTCCTTTCCAAAGTCGGCGAGGCCATTACTGTGTACCAAAGCTATAACGGTAAGGATGTATCTTCGGGTAGTATGGCGCAGGCAAGAGAGGAAATTGAGATCCTGTGCCGTGACTTGTTGAACCTGTCCTATGTGCTGAGAATCAATATCCAGAACACAAACAACTCTCAGACCTTCCAAGGCAACACCATCTCTTACTATGGTGCTAATATGTACCTGTGGGATGAGTTGGGTATGAACAGCGTCACCAAGGCGAAGGATACCACAGATTCCTCCGGCAATTACACCAAGGGCTTCTACTTCTCCGGAGCTGAGAGTTCCGCCAAATTCCCTGTCTACAGTAAGCTGAACAACGGTACCCCATATACGCAGGTTCTGATGGCAGACGGGAAAAAGTACACCCAGACCCTTCTTTCTTACTCTATTTACAGCGGTCTGGCGTCTGAAACCCTGTCGGCAAACGGCTCGCCCCTTGAAAACAGCACCACAGTGGTTGAGCCCGGTCTTTGGGATGACAGTGACTGGTCCCAGGACGGCAAGGATCTTCGTACGGTCTATAACAATGTTTCGGTTCCCTTTATCTATGACAGGGAAACAGGCTACTACACCCTCAGCAGTGATACCAACAGTGTTTACTTTGAGGGGACTCCTGTAGACGGTGCCACTCTGCAGATCGCCGATAAGCCCACGGTGATCAACATCGGCTATGGTAGCTATGAGCTGGCAGGCAATACCTCTACCTGGATCGGTGGCAAGTATGACACCTACGGGCTTTACGATGCTTATTCCACTGCATTCCAGCCCTTCGGTGATATGACGAGCAAGCTGTGGAAGGGCTACAGTGCCTATTCTCCCATGACCATGAATGAAAAAACGCCTCTGGAGGGCTATCTCTTAGACGGCATTACCGGCAGCAGCGAGAATATGTACGGTGAAATGGGTAAGGCAGTTTACGCCTTCGGCATGGCTATGGAAATTGATTTCTCCCTACCGGATGACGGGAAATTAGATGGCAAGCCCATTACCTTTGACTTCAGTGGTGACGATGATATTTGGGTCTATATTGACGATCAGTTGGTGCTGGACATTGGCGGTATCCACGGCGCGATCCAGGGCTCCATCGACTTCTCTACCGGTACGGTTTCCGTATTTTCCGAGCGTTTCGGACGAATCGCGGACATGGGTAGCAGTGATTACAGAAGCCAGACCTCTACCTACAGCTTTACCGAAACGATTGAGCAGAAGTTTAACAATATTACCTACGGCGGCAGTATCCCTGCCAATTCCGTTATTACTGCCATGAAGGACGGTAGTGATCGGGTACAGCTTTACCAGAAGAATCTATACAGCGGCGTCACCACCGGCGCGCCTGCTTCTGCGGACCAAATTGCCGACTACGCCTCTTCCAAGGGTACCCACACCATTAAGATCTTCTATATGGACCGCGGTCGTAGCAGAACAAACTGCTATATTTCCTTTAATCTGCCCCGTCCCGATACTCTGGTGGTGGAAAAGGACATCCACGACACCTACGGTCAGATGGTAGATGGGGAGCTGGTTCTTTCCGATGATGTGCTGAACGATGCGCTTATGAGCGGCTTGTTAGATAAGAACTATACCTTCGTCTTAAAAGAGAACGGCGTTCCTGTTGCGGATATGTCCTATAACATTATGGAAAATAACATCTATGTGGGAAGTGCTACCACAGACGAACAGGGACGATTTACCATAAACGGTTCCCAATCCGCCCACTTTAACCGAATAGATCTTATAGACAACAACGCCTATACCGTAGAAGAGATCCTCTCCTCTGCGGACTGGGGAACTCCTGTCTATTCCTATACCTACACCGATGCCTCCGGTCTCACTCACTCCGGAAGCGGGAATACATTCACCCCAACGGAACGCAATGAGTATTCTTCCGAGACGCTGACCATCCGATGCAAAAACACCTACAGCCGCTATGCCGCTTTGGTGCCGGAGGTACAGACTGTGGTTCTGGACTACGGTAAGCCTATTGATATCGAGGTTGTTCGCAATGGAGTCATCACCGGTGCCTCGGAGCTGGTGGTACGGGAAGCTACTGTAACCGATGTGCGTATATCTTCGGAGGATGCCCTTTACGGCTCGGCAGAGATCTTAGAGGGTGGCAAGAATGTTCGTTTTACTCCGACGAAAATGCTGGATCGGGTGATCGCTCTGTACTGCACCATGCCCCTGACTTTTGAGGACGGGGGTGTCCGTGAAGTAGAGGTTCCCGTTCTCATTACCCCTGCAACCAATGTTTATTACGAAACAGATTTTGCAGAAAATGTATTCCACCTGAATATCTCGGGTGACCTGTCCGATGCCTACCAATGGAAAACTACCGGGATGACACAAGGCGGGGTACAGGATACAGGCAACGTGGGAGATGCTCTGTATGATTATGTGATCGAAGAGGAAAATGTGCCTGATAATGCTTTCTTCACAGACTTTGACAGCAAGGGCATGGCAGAACGGTATGGCAGATTGGGGCTGTACGGCGGCGTGAATTTCGACCTTGCCGATGCTTACAATGCAAGCTCTGCCCGCTTTAGCAATGTGACTGTGGACACTGCCAACGAAACCCTGGTTCTGACTTTGGGTATCAATGAGGCAACAGAAAACGGGAAAACGGTCAAGTACCATAACCGTTATATGGAAACAGTCATTCCCGGGCAGGACTACGAATCCGATCCCTTGCAGTACTCTCCGGGGAACAATGATTACCTAAAGATCCGTTTCCGTTATGAAAACTGCGAAATAGGTCCCCTGTACGATGATTTTAAGCTGGCTCTGGGCGTGAGAAATGCCGAGGGTAGTGACGGTGGATCCGATGTGGAGAATGCTTATGATCTCACCGAGGAGCAGGAGGCCCTCCTGAATGGGGAGTATGTCACTGTGACTTATTCCCTGAAGGATGTGCCTGCATATGCTGAGGCAAGCGCCGTTCACGCTCTGCGTTTTTGTTTTGTAAATGTTAAAAAGATAGACGATAGTTCCAAGATCGTCATTGACTACATTTATGTGGGACCCTTGGCAGACGAGGGCTCCGAGGTAGGGCAAGATATGGGCTCAGTGAACGACACACAGGAGCTGTTCTTTGATTTTGATAACAGCGCAGTGTCTCAGAAGCGCTATACCCAGCCCCAGTACAATTACCAGCTCAAGGGAAAATCCTCCTTCCGTAACTTTGACACCATAGCAAGCTCAAGCACGGATGCTTCCAAGACGGAGGGTACCTGGTGGGCCAGTGTATCCAGAAATGACAGTGTTAAAACCGACACCACTGCCGGCACCCTGTCCTTTGCTACCACTACAAATGTGGATAACACTCACAAATGGACAGGTCCCTATATTTCTACTACCGCAACACATAAGACCTTCCCCTGGGGTGGCACAGATTATGTTAGCCATCATTCCCTGAATTTTACCCCCGTTGGGGAGACGTGGTTCTATGTCCGCTTTAAGGTCACCGGCTCCTTTATTGCCGATACCGTAAAATCCGATAGCTCTGCCGGCGGAAAGCCCTATGTCCAGTTGTCACTTATTAACAGCAGTAACACCGGCTACTACGCCTATGCTCCTTATACCTTTGTATCGGGCAAGTATATTACCGTAGCATACAATGTTACCACAACTGTTCAGAAAGCTCTGTCCGGCGGTGTCATTCGCTCTATGTATTTACGCTTTACCCACCTCAGTGCCAACAGCAGTACTACCGATGGCAAGGTGGAGATCGACTACATCTATGTAGGACCTAAGCAGGCGGATATCCCTGTACAGGGGGATGCCACTGCTTATGAGGCACAGGTGGCCGCTACCGTGCGGGATCCGGAAGAGCGGAATGTCTTTGTAGACTTTACCAACACTTACAACGACACCTATCGCTATAGTTCCGAGCTCTATGGAGGAAAGAACTTGGATACTGCCACTCACTGGCTCAACAATACCACTTATTTTACTGCTACAGTCCAAGACGGTATCCTCAATGCCAAGGCCGCCTCGGGACAGATCAATGACCCTAACGGCTTCGGACAGCTCTATCCCGCAGATACCTATCTCAACTACAGACTCAATGGTGTAGACGATATCATCCGCATCCGCGCCAAGTTCACAGGGATCAGTAACAAGGTGTCCCTTCCGGAGCTTCGTGTGTACTTCGGGCCCACACGGGGTTGGTGGGGATCCGGTACCGGCAATAAGCCTACTGCCGGTTCCATTCCTATGAAGTACGCTTTCGAAGCCGCAAGCATGGACGGCAAGTGGTATACCTTTGACTATGACATTGCCGCTTACAAGCAGGATTTTGACACCATTGGCTCCATTGCTATTGCTGTATCCTTTATGGAGTTTGCTTCCGGCGGCTCTCTGGAGATCGACTATATCTATATCGGCTCTGAATCGGAGTTTGAAGAGACCACCGGTATAGGTAAGTCTGTCCTCATGGATTTTGACAACTCTGCTGCAGCACAGGCTCGGTACAATGATCATCTCTACAGCAGTGTAAACTACGACCTGACCTCCAACTGGATCAGTATCAATGATGGCGAGCCTTACTTTACAGCCGAGGTAGGTGACGGTGTTATGAAGCTGACCCCCGGCGCGGGACAGAAGGCCCATACCACCGGCTACGGTTCCATTTATCCCCAGCCCTATAATCAGTCCACCCTGAACTATAGAATGACCGGCAACGATATGTTCCAAATGCGACTGAAATTCGTTGGGGCGGAGCTCCATGACAACAGCACGGTGGGCTACCCCAGAGCCAAGATCTGTTTCGGTGAAGAGGCTGTTCCCTATACCGATGAGGGAAGCAGAGGGGACGGAACTGCTGAACGGATTGAATGGCAATTGGATCAGACTGCAGTTGAGTCCGGCCGGTGGATCACCGTGACTATGGATCTGTCGGAATACAACTGGAAATACGACATCCCCGAAACCATTCGCTTTATTATTCCCATTGTGCAGGATGTGCAGTTTGCCTCCGGTGGATATGTTTTGATCGACTATATCTACTTGGGACCTGCTGTAGAATCCCGTCCCGTGTCTGAGAGCCTGTTCTTCGGCTTTGACGGTCAGCAGATCGACGAAGAGCGGTTTACCTCCTCTGCTTATACAGACAAGGGTGTTTACAATTTCGACTTTGTAGAAAACTGGGAAGGCAGTGCCTCTACGAAGGTCAACCGCAATGAGGACGAATTCTGGACCTATGGCGGCGCTCTCAACATGAAGGTCTACCCCGGAAACAACTGGTACGGCCTGTATTTGGGTGAGGTCTATGACAGCCGCAATTCTTACCTTTCCTTCATCCCTGAGAAGGACTATTACTGTGAGGTTCGCTTTAAAACAGAAAACATTGTCGGTACCTCCCAAACCTATGATCCGGCCATCATCCTGTATACCTATACGGATAAAACGGTATCGGATCCCGGTCTGACACAGGAGCATAAGTTCTTCTATTCTCTGTCCGATTGCTCTGAGGACGGCTATATTACCTGCACATTCCCCTTGACGAAGGAACATTTCACCAATGCGACCCGGATCAACGGTATGGCAGTGGCCTTCCAGTATGTGTCCTCTGCTGACGGCATCGATCCCGGCGTGATCACCATCGACTATATCTATGTAGGCCCCGGTGAGCCTGCGGCCGATCCTGTATACGGTTTTGATTCTTCCTACCTCTATGATGACAGCTACTCCAACGGTGGCTCTTGGGTAGTAGAAGGGCAGGGCGTTAAGACAACTAACAATCCCGATGTCTATACGGAAGTTTCCTTCGACTTTATAGGTACCGGCTTTGATATTATCAGCAACACCGGTAAGCTGCAGGCCTCTATCCGTTTGGAGGTCACTAAGAAGGGGGACACCAAGCCCATCAAGACAATGACTGTCAACAACAAGGGCGAGCTGGAGCTGTTCCAGATTCCCGTGGTATCTGTCCGAGGGCTGGAGTACGGTGAATACAATGTGACCCTTTGGGTCAACAAGGCCTACACGAGCTCCTTGGAGATATTGTCTCGTGGGGGTACCTTCCATTTTGATGCCGTGCGGATCTACGATCCCATGGGCGTAGGCTCTGCAACGCCGGAACAGGTGGTAGAGGCTTACCGCGCCCACAAGGAAGCAAATCCCAATATTAAGGAGATCCGTAACATCCTCCTGTCTGAAGATGAGTATGATGCTGTGGTTGAGTATGAAAAGGGCGCGATTTTCGTGGATTCCCAATATACGCCTACGGAGTATGTCCCTGAGACGGACAGCGAAGGCAATCCCACCGGTGAAACTGTTGTGGAAGAGCCCGAAGGTGTTGAGATCAACAATCATTTTGCCCTGAACATCGAGACATACAACAGGGTAGGCCCCAAGAATGAGGTTTACTTGGCTCCCGGTCAGGCAGTTGCGTTTAAGCTGAAGATCTCCACCACCTACGCGCCTGTCAGCGTGGATGTAGGCGTCAAGATCATTCGCACCATGGATCCTGCCACTTTGGTTGCAGGTGTTGTCAATAAGGGGTCTGACAGTGACGACCTTGTGCTCGCCTCCCATATGGAAACAGCAGTGTGCAGTGCGACGGCTCAGTATTACTCCCTTCCCATCAATGCTTCTACCTTCTTTAGGGAGGGGGACGACCGTTACTGCTACATCGTCCTGTATAACAACGGCATTGCCGGAGCGACTACCAGCATTCTGTCCCTGACGGATCTGAAGCTGACCTATGACCAAGAGCCCGAGATCGGCTTGCCCAAGGACCAGTGGACGGAAAAAGAAATTGTGGAGTCTGAGGATATAACCGGAAAACGGAGTGCCCAGCCTATTTATGACTTTGTGGTAGACGGAAAGACCGCAGAAGCCGCCGCTTTGGTCATGAAGGCCGTGCTGGAAACACCTGTTTTGGAGGACGGGGTGAGCCTCAGCCACAGCCTGAATCTGGCAAGTGATATTTCTGTCAACTATGCCCTTAAGAAAGAGGTTCTGGCAGGATACGATTCCTTCTATCTGGAATGCAAGGTAGAGGGGTGGCCGGAGACTGTTACCATTGCGCCTGTGGATAAGGGAGAGTATTATTACTTCACCTTAGAGGGGCTCACCGCTGTTATGATGGGCAATGACATCACTGCGACCCTCCATATGGAAAAAGACGGCAGAGTATATTATACCGAGGCCGACCACTACAGCATTGCGCAATATGCCTATTCTCAGCTTGCCAAGAACGGGGTAAGCGAAGAACTGAAAGTCCTGTGTGCAGAGCTTCTCCGCTACGGTGCAAAGGCGCAGATCTTTAAGGGCTACCGTTTGGCGGATCTTGCGGATAAGGATATGACAGAGGATCAGGTAGCTCTCCTTGGAGATTTGGAAGAGGTTTCCTTTGGCGCAAACAACAGTGTCCTTACGGAGTTGGATGCACCTAAGGTCACTTGGGCAGGTAAGTCCCTTGTCTTAGACAGCAAGGTAACGGTTCGTTATATCTTCCGTATTTCCGAAGGGCTCAAGGCAGAAGACCTTAGTCTCCGTGTAGAGTACACCGACCGCAAGGGAGAGAAGAGGGAACTTCTTCTCACCGATGCACAGCCTTACGGCGTGGCAGGAGATCTGTACAGCTTTGACTTTAGTGAGTTGTTAGCCGCAGAGCTTCGCACGGTACTTAGAGCCACGGTCTACGCAGGGGAGACCCGGGTATCCGATACTCTGGTATATAGCGTAGATACATACGGTGCAGGGAAAACCGGGGACCTGGGGATCCTGTGCAAAGCCCTCATGGCATATTCCGACAGCGCAAAGGCATACTTCGAATAAGACCCCCTTAAAACACCGATTCCCTCTTGAGGCTTGCCTCAAGAGGGAATTCTTTATAGTATGGAATTAAGCGAAGTAGGCTTTTGCCATGTCGCTGTAGGCCATGAGGGCCTTGCACAGGGTCAGGAGATCGCCGGTCTTTCCTGTGCCGTAGGAGGAAGCACTGTACTCCAAGGTGGGAGACACACGGGTCTCACCGTCATAGACGGCTACGGAGACGGTACTGCGGAGCTCTGCGGCAAGGAGTCCGTCAAAGTCGAAGCAATAGCGATTTGCACCGGAGGGATAAACTTCTGCGCCCTTGAGGGTGGTGGTAACGGTCTTGCCTTGGGTATTGGTATAGGTGACCTTCAGGCTCAGATCGGTGGGATCGCCACTATACTCTCCGCCGTTAAAGATGAATTTCAGGGTGACCTTGCTGTCTAAGATCAGGGACTTGCCTGCCCAGGTAACAGCGGGCTCTTCCAGATCGTCCAGAACACGGTTCACGGTATCGAAGGTAATACCCTCCATATCGGACAGATATGCCTTGTGAGCGTCGGTCATCTTGCCATCGGGGAGGTCATTTGTGCAGTAGTTCTTAAACTGCTGGGCAACGGAGCCGTAGCGCAGGAGGTTTGCACACAGAGCCTTTAAGCTCTCGGCAGAGCCTTCTTTGTTGAGCTGAGAATAAGCATAGGTTGCAACGCTGTACAGATCGGGATTGGAGACATAGGCCTTGCCATCCTTTTCCATATGGAGCTTGGCGGTGATCTCATGGTTCATGCTGACGGCATTGAGTCCTTCTAAGGTGAAGTAGTAATAGTAGCCGTTGAGGACGGGTTGGATCTTCTCGGTACGGGTGCCGGTCTGTACATTGTTCTCGAATACAGGGATCTCGCACTCTAAATAGTAGCTGTCGTAGCTATTGAGAAGTGAGGTCAGAACAGCGTAGTTAATGGAGATATCACTTGCCAAATTGAGGGTATGTCCAATGGTAATGGTGCTGTCAAGCTCTGCCTTGGGGGCAAGGGTCGCACCGCAGATACAGGTGCCGTTGTCGTAGCTGTGGGAGGCGGTAGTGGTCTTACTGCAACGCTCACAGGTGCCGATGTGGTTGTCACCATTGTCGCTGTAAATATAGGAGTGACCCAGACGGGGCAGAGTCTGTTGTGCCTTTACTACGATTCCGCAATCGGCGCACTTAAGGCCCTCGGAAATGCCGGAGGACAGGCAGGTGGGTTCCTTGCCGGGGATGACTTCGGTTCTGTGCTCGGTTGCAGGGATGGTTTCCGGTGCTACCAGAATTTCACCGCAGGCATCACACTTAGAGCCGTCGGTGAGACCCTCTGCAGAGCAGGTAGGAGCGTAACCGGGGATGGTTACGGCATTGTGGGGGATCACAGGGATCTCGGTACCTGCGGAAATGGGTGCAGAGCACACAGAGCAGACCGTATCCCCTGTGTAGCCGGGAGTGGTACAGGTGGGTTCTTTTCCGTTTACCACAACGGGAGTGTGCTCCAAGGTGGCAATTGCCTCGGTATAGGATCTTGAGCAGGAGCAGGTATAGGTCTTGAGCCCCTCTGCAGAGCAGGAGGGTGCGGTGGTAATGGTCTCGGTATAGCTGTGGGCGGTGGCGGTGAAGCCGGGATAGACCTTCAGGTCGCCTGTGATCTTACTGAGATCTGCGGCGGTGCCTTCTGCGGTGACCCATTCCTTAAAGGTATAGTGATTATTGTCGTCGTATGCCTTGGTGGGGGTGGTGCCGGTAAACTTGGCGGCACTGCCTTCTAAAACCTTGAGGGATTGGAGGGTTGCGCCTGCCTCGTTACAGAAGGTAACGGTATACTCGGGAGTGGTGGCGAAGGCCTGCTTCAGCTTACCTGCGAAGTCGTAGTTCTCGTAATAGCCACTCTTACCTGCATTGGCGGAGAAGTACATCACGCCGTTATGGATATCGATACTCTCAAACTCCAAGAAGTAGCTGTAGGTGGAAGAGGTAACATAGATACTTTCGGAGGCAATTGCAGTACGGGTGGAGGTATTGCCGGGGTAGCTGCTGACATCGTAGGAGAAAATATAATTGTGCTTTCTGGGGGTCTTGTTGGAGCTGGCGGTGAGGACGTAGTAGAGTCTGCCACAATCATAGGTCATGCCCTGCACATCGTAGTATACGGTGCCACCGCTGGACTGATAGGTGTAGGTGGGAGCAGAAGTGGGGGTGGGAGCTTCTTTATAATTGATGCTGAATGCCTTGGTGCAGGAGACGGAACCGCTTGCCTGATTGATGCCAATATCCATGGCATAGACATTCTGACCGTTGGCACCTAAGAGGGTGACGGTGGTGTCTGTCTGCTTGAAGAGAGCGAGGCCGGTAAAGTTGCGGTTGGTGGTGCCCTGAACCACGTCGTAGTAAGCGACCTTCTTGAGGTTGTTGCCACTGACCTGGAATTTCCAGATACTGTGGGTCTGGAAGGTGCTGTGGGACTTGTGATACATGGTAGCAACATAGAGGTAGGTGGTACCGTTATGGACAACACATGCCATATCGTTGCCGTGTCCCATCTCGATGAAGGTGTAGATGGAGGTGTCGTCGGTGTACTTCATGAGGGAAGTGCTGCCGCTACTGATGTTTGTACGATAGAAGTAGGCTTTGTTATTATTGCCACTCTCCATCTTAAAGGTGTAGATGTAGGTGCCGTCGGTGCACATGCCCTGGGTAGCTACCAGATCGTTTGGTAGACTGCCGATCTTGGTAAAGCCGGAGTCGGAGATGGAGTAGGCAGAGGCGAAAGAGGATAGCAAGCCCACTACCATAACCAGGGACAGGATCAGGGAAAGAATGCGTGTTGCTTTTTTCATAGTAGTTCTCCTTTGTTGTATTTTCCTATTTAGTATAGCATTGCTGAAAAGTATTGTCAATAAATTCCGGGAATTATGGAATATACACAGGAAAATTTTCAGGAAAGGAGCAGGATCCCACCAATGGAGAGAGCCAGCATAACAAGGGCAATGATATAGAAGAGAATTTTGCTCGTGGTAGAGGTGGAGCCTGTATAGGTGCTCTTGGGGAAAAGACCGGCCTTCCGCAGACCCTGTACCAAGGGACGATACAGTAGGGCGGTAAATGCGCCGTTGAGTCCGCCCTTAATGAGGTTGAAGGGGAGGAAAACGGGAACCAGCATGGCGGCAATGTCCGAACGACTCTGCCCCATGTAAATGGGAGTGAGGACATAGTTCCAACCTAACATAACGGCTACCATCAGCACTGTGCCCACAAGGAGACCTGTAATGGCACCGGAGAGGTTATGGCGCTTTTTGTAGAAGAATGCGGCGGTACAGGAAAAGGAACAGGTAGACAGGATGTTCATGATCATGCCGATCCATCCTGTGTCGCTAACGGTGAGCATTTCCAAAAAGGACACCACCGTAGAGACAACAAAGGCCGCAAGGGGGCCGTAGAGGAAGCCACCGATGGTAATAATAACGTCTTTGGGCTCGTATTTCAGGAACAGGACAACAGGGAAACGTAAAAAGCACATTGCAACATAGGCAAGGGCGCAGAGCATGGCAAGGACAGTGAGTTTTTTGGTTTTTGAGTGTTTCATAGGAACCTCCGATAGATAAAATACCCCGAGAGGGCGGAGAGCCTCTCGGGGTATGGCAATGACAGATCACGTGGAACACCGTAAAACCCGTCTTCTTCCATCCGGACTGTAACCCTCGGTTCCGGGATCACACCGGATCATGCGCACTGCGCTCGCGGACTATACCGCCGATAGGGAATTTCACCCTGCCCCGAAGAGGTTTTCTGTTACCACACAGTATACCCTAAATTCCGCAGAATTGCAAGGCTTTTCTTGGAGAAATTTTTATGGTATACTATTATGGGTCGGAATGGGTCGTAGGTTCCGTGGCTTCTTCGGAAGGTGGCAGGGTTTCTTCCGACTCCGAAACAGAGGCAGAAGTCTCTGTGGGAGAAGGCTCTGTAGGTGCGCTCTGTGTAGAGCTCCCCGGCTTTTTGAAACCGTGAATGACTCCCCCGGGAGAGGTGTCTGTGATCTCTCCGCCAATGATCCTGCCCTCGTGGACAAGGACACCTGCATAAACAGGGGCGGAGGCTTCGGGATAGTTCAGGATCTCGTAGACGTAACGGGTGACCTCTTTGCCGGCATAGGGGCTCAGATCAAAGCCCTGGCTCTGCTGGAGCTCATTATAACGGGCAAAGACCTTGTTCTCCCCTCCGTCGGGAATGGTGACGGTTTGCGTTTCTTTGGCATTTACATCGATGGACCAGCCATAGGTCGCTAAGTAGGCGGCTCGGGCTTCGCTACTGTCTCCAAGGGGCAGGGAAGGGGCGGTTCCACCCTTTCCGCACAGGAGCATCACAAGGCCAACCACCATCCCAAGGACGACAACCCCGGCGGCAAGTAATTTCGGTTTGGATAATTTCGCGGTCATGACAAACATGGTATTTCCTCCCAAACGGTATTGATGGTACAGTGTATGCACGGGGTGGGGGGAGTATGCCGGAGATCATACCCCTTTTTGGGTGCGAATGTGTCCCCTAAGGGATACAAATTTAAATATAGGCTACCGATCACAGTTCGATAAATGGGAATTTGATTGTAATACTACTGCAGGATAAGGAGTATTTGAATATGGAAAGATTGGATAAATTTATTTCCGATACCGTGACGGGGTCACGGAGCAAGGCACGGGATGTGATCCGTTGCGGAAGAGTCAGTGTTGGCGGAAAGAAAATCGTTGCCGCAGATTTTAAGGTGGATCCCAAAAAAGACCTGATCACCTGTGACGGGCAGAGCCTTACGGCAAAGCCCCCAAGAACCGTTCTCATGCTCCATAAGCCTGCAGGCTGTGTGACCGCAACAGAGGACAGGGAGCACAAGACTGTTATGGAATATCTTCCCCCACAGTATAAGGGGCTGGTTCCTGTTGGACGGCTGGATAAGGAGAGGGAGGGGCTCCTCCTCTTTACCGATGCCGGACATCTTGCCCATAAGCTGATTTCTCCCAAGTCCGGGATCGTGAAGGTATACTATGCAGAGCACGAGGGTACCTGTGACGAGGGGGATGTTGCGGCATTTGCACAGGGGCTTGTGCTCCGGGATGAGACCCGGTGTCTTCCCGCAGGGCTGGAACCTCTGGGAGAGGGGAAATCCCTGGTACGGGTTCAAGAAGGGAAGTACCATCAGGTCAGACGGATGCTTGCCTCCCGAGGGAAACCTGTAACCTACCTTAAAAGAGTGTCCGAAGGAGGGATTTCTCTGGGTGAGCTCTCCTTGGGAATGACACGTGTGTTGACAGAAGAAGAGATCGAATCTCTGCTGTATGTTAAAATTGACGAATAAAAAAAGCTGAAATAAAATCGAATCTGACGGAAATGATCCCGGCATTTTAGCAAATATCACGAATGTTGTAGCAAAATTTCATAAAAAATATCCTTCATTTTGAAATAAAATGTATAAAAGCACTTGCATTTTGGTGAAAAATCGGTTATGATATCACACAGAGAGAATAAGAATACTCGGCATTTTTCCGAAACGAAGGAGGACGGCTTATGTCAAGTCGTATTTTTCAGAGCGTCGTAGAACAGCTCGCTGATGCTTCCCAGAAGATCATTGGTGTCATTGATGCAGATGGCACTGTCATTTCCTGCAGTGATTCCTCTCTGGCAGGAGAACGGCTGACCGATGGTGTTACTGCCATCGTTGCCAATCCCGAGCGCCTGGTCGAGGCCGGCGGTAAGACCTTCCTGACCCTGAAGGGCTGGAATCCCGCTTTCGGCTACAGTGTATTTGTCTGTGGCACCGCGGAAGAGGTCGGCGCACTGTGCCGTATGGCCAAGGTCTCCCTCAGTGTTACCAAGACCTACTACGAAGAAAAGCACGATAAGGGCACCTTCGTAAAGAATATCATCACGGATAACATCCTGCCCGGTGATATCTATATCCGTGCCAAGGAGCTCCACTTCCAGACAGAGCTTCCCCGTGCGGTATTCCTGGTTCGCCAGCGTGGCAGAGCCGATGTGGCTGTTGTGGAAATGCTCCAGTCTCTGTATGCCGATAACCAGCAGGATTTCGTTATCAGCGTCAACGAGACAGACATCGCTGTGATCCGTCAGGTATCCCCCGATACTACCGGTGAGGATCTGTCCCACATGGCAAAGGGAATGGAAGATAAGCTCAAGACCGAGCTCTTCGCCCGTACCACCATCGGTATCGGTACCATTGCAGAGCACCTGCGTGAACTGGCTGACTCCTACAAGGAGGCACAGGTCGCCATCGAGGTCGGCAAGGTATTCGACACGGAAAAGACCGTCATCAACTACGAGAGTCTTGGTATCGGTCGTCTGATCTATCAGCTTCCCACCACTCTGTGCGAGATCTTCTTGTCCGAAGTCTTTAAGAAGAACTCCATCGAGTCCCTGGATCAGGAGACTCTGTTCACCATCAATATGTTCTTTGAGAACAGCCTGAACGTTTCCGAAACCTCCAGAAAGCTGTTCGTACATCGTAACACTCTGGTCTATCGTCTGGAAAAGATCAAGAAGCTCACCGGTCTGGATCTGCGGGAATTTGACGATGCTATCATTTTCAAGGTAGCTCTCATGGTCAAAAAGTACCTGGCCTCCCGTGATACCCGTATGTATCTGTGATTCGGATCCCAACAACTTAAGGAAAGATAATTTATGATCGACTTAATCAATGTAACCAAAACCTATGAGACCGGCACCCATGCCCTCAACGGCATCGATCTCCACATTGATGATGGAGAATTCGTTTTCCTGGTAGGACAGTCCGGCTCCGGCAAATCCACCATGATCAAGCTCCTGACAGGAGAACTGAAGCCCACAAGCGGTTCTGTCTTGGTCAACGGCTACAAGTTAGAGACCATCAAGCGTTCCCGCGTGCCCTATCTGCGCCGTACCCTGGGTGTTATTTTCCAGGATTTCCGTCTCATTGAGAACAAGACC
>JAZREB010000063.1:0-2409 GCA_045660585.1 Faecousia sp.
TAATGCTCATAGAGTCCGCTGCAGATCTCCACGCATCGTCGGGAATGCCGAATCTCGGATCTCGATCAAAATCCTCGCTCTTATGAGTATCTTCGGAGGACATAATGCGCACCTCTTCGGCACCCGCTTTTGCGAATGTGCCGCCGCGAATGCGAACTGCACTGTTCACAGCAGCCATCGGTCTTGCGCCGACCAAGCCGTCAATGTAGGCATTGTTGATATCCAAAGCGCTGCCCACATCTGCATAGACAGTAATGTTGCGCACGCTCTTGTCGACACCGTAAGCAATCATCGATGCACCATTCAAGACTGTATAGCCGTCTTTTCGGACAGTGAGGACATTGCCCCAAAGTGCATCATACTCATCGTCTGACCACAGCCAGTGCCAGGTGGAGTTGTCCTTCACACCGCCGGCCTGATATTGTCCGCCGTTGAGAACCAAGGTGCCGTAAACTTCAAAAAGATTGCGTCTGACGATCTTTTTATAGTGGTGATCGTAATCTAAGAATGCACCGCCGTGGTAGATGCCGCTTTTATGGTAATAGCTGACGCCTTCATAGTCCCAATCGGCATTGCCTTCCGGAGCTTCAATGATCAGCGTAGCACCCTTTTCAACGATGATCAGAGTGCGCTCTAAGCCGGCTTCGTTCTGATTTCCGCCTAAATTGATGTTGGATTCGTCAATACAGGCGATGACAAACCCATTGGTGTACAGGGTCTTGTTGCCCCGGACATGGATCTCGGGAACGGGGACACCGTTAATGCTGTCTTCATAGGTGTAGGTATAAATGATTTGCTTCATCACATATACCTCTTCGGCCTTGGGGGATTCCAGGGCAGCCTTTAGGGCGTCGAAGTCGTAGACCTTCCAGATCTTTTCTTCGTATGCATCGGCATTGCGTACCATGGTTGGAGCCATACCAAAGACCATGACCAATGCAAGCAGAAGGCTCAAAATGCGTGTTTTCATAATTTCTCCTCCTTTTTATTGTGGTGCAAGGGTTGCAAAATAGGGTAGTAATGCCCGGTAGATCTCTAAGGATAAGCTGTCGCTGATTGCCTTTTTCTTTTGGGAACCGTTGCCATAGGTTAGGGTCAGGGAAATATTGGCGGCATCCAAAACGAATGCATTCCCGAAACTTTTTCCGCTGTCGTCGGATAAGCTACCTAAATCAAAGATGTCGATGACTTCCATGGGGATGGTGACGGCTTCCTCCGTTTCGTAACGGTTGCCGTCCTCATCTGCGCAGTAGCCTGTTGCAAGGTAGCGACCATTGTCAAGGGTAAGGGTAAAGTTAAAATTGTAGGGATAATACATGTCGCTTCTGGATAGCTCCATGGTGCGCCAAGGGGTAGGGGCCAAGGAGCGGGAACCGTCCACCATGGGCTCTAAGTCATCGCCAATGGGGGGGACATCGGTTTTTAGCCCGCCGCAACCGAAGAGGGAGAGTAAAACTGCTATGGACATGATCATCACCACCAATCTCCTGCCGTAGGGTAGGAATTGTTTCAAGGGGCGCCTGTGTGTATGTACACTCAGAGACGGGGAAGATGGGGTGACGGTATTTGCACTGTTCATGCCGAGTCACCGCCTTTCACAAGCTGTCTATAATATCCGCCAAATAGGAGGGGGATATAGAGCCGTAAATGAATTGGTCAATGAGACCGTCCTTTTTCGCAGATTTGACCTGTTGGGCAGTTACCTTGTCGGCGATCTCGTCTACTACAAGGACGATCTTACATCCGGGGTGCATAGATTTAACAGTATTGCTTAGAGACAAGCGCTCGCTGAACTTCCAGGGAGTGTAGGTCGTCACCTCCATCAGCAGGGCGTAGGGGCTGAGCCACCGACACTCCTCTATAACACGATCGGGAGAATCCACCACATAGGGCTCCAATTCCAGATCCGATCTGCGCAGGGTATCGGATATGGCATGACCGAAGAGCATGTTCTGCATATTGACCACAACACGTCGCATGGTATCACTTCTTTCTCAGGGAATTGGATAGGGTATTGCACTGTATACTCATCTACTATATATTCTACCAAATTCTCGGAGAATGTCACTATCACAAGTAATAGTCTTTCGCTCGGGATTCAAAAAACGGAGGAATTCCGTAAATCCGAAATCCTAAGGGAATTTCAAATTCCGATTTATCGAACTGTTTACCGATGCGGTAGGCACTAAAGCCTCCCTTGTGTAAAGGGAGGTGGCACGGCATAGCCGTGGCGGAGGGATTGTGGGGTAGGGACTATAACAAAAATAAAATCAATGCGAAAACGAACAATTTTCTATAAAATTTCTACGAATTCGCCTCATTCTGTGCGCAAATCAACCCCTACTGCGTCAATCCCTCACCGCCTTCGGCGGAGCTCCCTTTACACAAGGGAGCCTTTGGTCTGTGCAA
>JAZREB010000064.1:0-8799 GCA_045660585.1 Faecousia sp.
CTGGGGGGGGGAAAATGACGCAATACAGACAAAAACAGCCAAAAGACAGGCTCGCGGTGGGGCCTGTCTTTTCGCTGTATGTGCTATGGAAGGAATTTTATACTACGTCGATGATATTGGTTTGCGCTGCTTCCTCGGTAGCTTTTTTCTTTTTGGAGTGGGATACAACAAGGGCGATAATTCCCGCTACAATGGCGGCAATGCCCAGGAGGGCAAACAGGGCCAGTACCACAACGACTACAACTACAACGATCAGCGTAACACTTTGCATATGGATTTCCTCCGTTTCTTTTTTGAATGTTATTTTTTCGGGGATCAAACAGGGACGATATCTATATGGTAGCGAACCTGTCCTGCGATACTGTCTTCGATGATCAGATCGTAGACAATATCCGCAAAACCTCCGCCCATATCCATTACCTGAACCAGAACTGTGGTGCGAATGGTGATCAGCAGAGCACCTACCCCCATATCGTAGAGGGATCGGTACTCTTGGTCAATGGCAAAGATCATCTCCGATTTCAGAGTTCCCTGCCGTTTCAGGACGATCCGTTCCTTTTCCATCAGGATGGTAGTGGTAGTCCCTTGCAGACCTGTCAGTTCTGTTTCTTCATAAGAGATCAGAAAGCCGTCATCGGTTTCTTCCATAGTGCCTTCGGTCATGAATTCCACAATCTCCGGGGACTCCCCCTCGTAGTGCTGTTCGCTGTGGATCCGCACCATAACCTTCTGTTTCATGGGATCACTCTCCTGCCAGCTCCAGAAGTCTATCCAAGAGCTGGGAATAGGGGATCCCACTTGCTTCAAAGAGCTTGGGATACATGGAAATGGAAGTGAAGCCGGGGAGGGTGTTGATCTCGTTAAAGACGATATTGTTTCCCTCAAAGGTGACGAAGAAGTCCACACGGGACAAGCCCCGACAGCCCAGAGCCTTATAGGCACGGATAGCAAGCTCCCGCACCTTCTCCCCTGTTGCCTCGTCAATACGGGCAGGAATGTGGAGGGTGGAGCAGTCGGAAATATACTTGGCCTCGTAATCGTAGAACTCTGCACCGGCTTCGATCTCGCCGCAGATGGAGGCTACAGGGGAATCGTTACCCAGAACCGCAACTTCCACCTCTCTGCCACAGATGAATTCTTCTACCAGAACCTTGCGGTCAAATCGGGCCGCATTGTGCAGGGCCTTTTCCAGAGCGGCGCGATCCTTTGCTTTGGCAACGCCTACGGAAGAGCCGGTGCCGGCGGGCTTGACGAATACGGGGTAAGAGAACCGTTCCTCGATCCGATCCATGATCTTGTCGCTACGGGTCTCTAAGGACTCTGCGGTGACCAGTTCCCATGCGGCCTGGGGGATCCCGGCATTGTCGCAGACCAACTTGGTCAGGGTCTTATCCATGCAGGTGGCGGAGGATGCCACAGCGGGGCCTACACAGGGGATCCCTGCCAATTGGAGCAGACCCTGGACAGAGCCGTCCTCTCCGTTTTCACCATGGAGAACGGGGAACACCACATCGATCCGCTGACGAACCACGCAATCCTCCTCAAAGGTCAAAAGACCCTGTCCTCGTACGGGGGAAATGGCTGCAGGGCGATTGGCCTCACATTGGAGCCACTGCCCTGTGGGGAGCTTGCTGTAGTCTGTGTCTCCGTAGAGGATCCACTCACCCTGACGGGTAATGCCTACAGGGAAAATGTGATACTTTTCCGGGTCTAAATTATTGAGAACCGACTCCGCAGAACGGAGAGAGACTTCATGCTCCGGAGAAATGCCCCCGAAGAGAATACATACACTGATTTTATTCAAAAAAACATCTCCTAACCTTTGATTATTCCTTAGGCAGATCACGCATGGTCAGGCTGATACGCTTACGCTTTTCGTCAACCTCCAGTACGGCGACTTTTACGACATCGCCTACGCTGACCACCTCGGAGGGGTGCTTGATGAATTTGTTGCACACACGGGAAATGTGTACCAGTCCGTCCTGATGGACACCGATATCCACAAATACGCCGAAATCGATGACGTTACGGACAGTACCGGTGAGAACCATGCCGGGCTTCAGATCCTTCATTTCCAGTACGTCTGTACGGAGAATGGGGGCGGGGAGCTCATCACGGGGATCTCTGCCGGGCTTGGTCAGTTCCTTGACGATATCACGGAGCGTGGGAACGCCTACGCCCCATTCTTCTGCGGCCTTGGAAACACCGTAGGCTTCCAGACGGCTGTTTAACTCGGAAATAGAGCCGGTAGCAACATCGGACAGGCTGTAGCCACACAGTTCCAGGAGCTTTTCGGCAACTTCGTAGCTCTCGGGGTGGACACCGGTGTTGTCCAGGATCTGCTTGCTCTCCGGCACGCGGAGGAAGCCTGCGGCCTGCTCATAGGCCTTTGCCCCCAGCTTGGGAACCTTCAGAACCTGCTTACGGGTAGTAAAGGCACCGTTTTCCTCACGGTAGGTGACGATATTCTTGGCAATGGTGGCATTGAGGCCGGAAACACGGCGCAGGAGGGAGGGAGATGCGGTGTTCAGGTCAACACCTACAGCGTTAACGCAATCTTCTACAACACCTGCAAGGCTCTCGTCCAGTCTCTTTTCGGGCAGGTCGTGCTGATACTGACCGACACCGATGGCCTTGGGATCGATCTTGACCAATTCTGCCAGAGGATCCTGCAGACGGCGGGCAATGGATACCGCACTACGGAGATTGACATCGTACTGGGGGAACTCCTCTGCCGCCAGTTTGGAAGCGGAGTAAACAGAGGCACCTGCCTCGGATACGATCATATAGCTGACACCCTTTACACGGCCCAGGAGCTCACAGACCGCATTCTCCGTCTCGCGGGAGGCGGTGCCGTTACCGATGGCAATGTGCTCGGCTCCGTGCTTGCGGATCAGACCCTCCCATGTGCGGATGGCTTCTTCCCGCTTGCCCTTGGAGAAGGTGGGGTAGACCACAGCGGTGTCCAGTACCTTGCCTGTGGCATCGACTACAGCGCACTTACAGCCGTGGCTGTATCCGGGATCCAAGCCCAGGGTAACGTGACCCTTGACAGGGGGTTGCATTAAGAGGGGACGGAGGTTCAGGGCAAAATTGTGGATGGCACCTTCACTGGCACTGTCGGTCAGGGCAGTACGCATTTCACGCTCCATGCTGGGAGCAATGAGACGAGTATAGGCATCCTCTGCCGCAGAACGGACAAAGGGTGCGGCGGGACTGCCGGGATTGAGAACGATCCGGCGGATGGGAACCAGTGCCTTTTCATCTTCCAGCTCAACGGAGACCTTCAGGAAGCCCTCCCGTTCGCCACGGTTGAATGCCAAAACCTGATGCCCCTGTACCTTGGAAAGGGGCTGGGTGAAATCGAAATAATGGCTGTAGACCTCGCCCTCTTCTTCCTTATCCTTGGCAACGGTGCTACGGATCACAGCCTGCTTCTGCATAACGTTACGCAGTTCTTTACGGATGGATGCATCATCGGAGATCATCTCTGCGATGATGTCGGAAGCGCCTGCAAGAGCCTCTTCTACCGTATTAACACCCAGATCGGGGTTTACATAATCCTGCGCCAGTTCTTCTACAGGGGGAAGATCTCTGCCCTGGGCGAAAATCTGCTGTGCCAGGGGCTCCAAGCCCTTTTCCTTTGCGATGGTGGCACGGGTACGGCGCTTGGGCTTGTAGGGACGGTAGATATCCTCTAACTCGGACAGGGTCTTGGCATTGTCTAAGGCGAGGGACAGCTCTTCTGTCAGCTTTTCCTGACCCTCAATGGATCTGCGGATCTCTTCCCGTCTCTGGGACAGGTTCCGCAGATACTGCAGACGGTCTGCCAGTTCACGCAGAGCGGTGTCGTCCATGGCTCCGTGGAGCTCCTTACGATAACGGGCGATAAAGGGGATGGTGTTGCCTTCATCTAAGAGGGTGATGACGTTTTCAATGTGCTGGGGATTCTTATTCAGCTCCTGTGCGAGCTGTGCAATGATTGCTTGCATGGTTTACATAACTCCTTTTGGAATAGTCTGTTTGGTATGTAGATCTGCCCCGATCCTATAAGGGGCAGGCTGATCTATGCTTTGGGCAGGATGACACGGAACAGGGTGCCGGAGCCTTCTTCGCTCTCGACCTCGATTACTCCGTCGGACAGCTCTACGATCCGTTTGACCAGGGGCAATCCCAAGCCGTGACCCATATCCTTGTGGGAGGTATCTCCCTGATAAAATTTCTCAAATATCCGCTGTCTGACTTCGGGGTTCATGCCACAGCCGTGGTCACGGATGGTGAATACCACGCATTCTGTCTGTTCTAAGAGTCGGAGCTCAATGGTGGCACCGACGGGGCTGAATTTAATGGCATTGCCGATCAGGTTCCCCCATACGTGGGTCAGGAGACCTTCGCCGGCTTCGATGGTGACCTCGTCCAGGTCGGCATCAATGGACAGCTCCTTTTCCATCCACCGGCTCTGCAGGAGCACTACGGATTGACGGACCTGCTCATCCAGACGGAATCGGCTGTATGCATCGGACAGACCGTTGTTCTCGATGCGGGACAGGAGGAGAATGTTCCCTACCAGTTCCGTGAGTCTGTGGACATTTTGCAGGATCTGCTCCAGATATTCCTGCCGTTCCTCCTCTGTCAGACCGGGATCTTGCAGGAGCATGGCATAGCCCTCTACCGCGGTGAGGGGAGTCTTAAATTCGTGGGACACATTTGCCACGAAATCGTTACTCAGGGTGGAAATGCTGTCCAACTGCTTGATCATGGCATTAAAATTGCGGAAGGTGGTCTGCACCTCTTCCATTTTACTGGAATCGGAGACACGGATGGAGTAGTTCCCTTTGGCGACCTCTTTGGAGGCGGCACTGAGCTTTGCCATAGGGGTCAGGATCCTACGACCGATCAGATAGCCGGTGGCACCGCAGAGGATTGTGGCAACTGTAGCAAGGGTGAATACGGTCAGCACGCTCACATCCTTGAGGATCCGGTGCTCGGCTAAGTAGGATGCAATACTGACTACCCCACCGAAGGATAGCAGGGAGACAAAGAAGATAATCAGCCAGTAATACAGCCGTGTCCGTTGGGAATAGGGATTACGTTCCATTGCCCTTCACCGCCTTATAGCCGATCCCTCGAACGGTAACAATCTCGAAATCACGGCTGTTGCGGAATCGATCCCGCAATCTGTTGATATGAACATCTACGGTACGGGGCTCTGTGGGGCTGTCCATACCCCAGATCTCGTCCATGAGCTGTTGCCGTGTAAAGATCTGTCCTGTAGAGCTGAGTAATTTATATAGGAGCTGGAATTCCTTCTGGGGGAGGATAGATACCTTTCCGTCCTCGGAAACGGTGAAGGAATCGTAATCCAGTGTGGTACCGCCGAAGGTCTGTCGACGTTCGGAGACCATTTTGGCACGGCGCAAGAGGGCGTTTACTCGCAGTACCAGTTCATTGACGTTAATGGGCTTGACCATATAATCGTCTGCGCCGGATTGGAAACCGAACTGCATATCCCCAAATCCATCCCTTGCGGTAATCATGAGCACGGGGATGTCGTTCCCGGAGGCTCGCAGGGATTGTACCAGGGCATAGCCGTCTACACGGGGCATCATAATATCCGATACGATCAGATCCATGTATTCCCGTTCCAACAGTTCCAATGCCGCCTGACCGTCAGATACGCCTACAGCGGAGAATCCGTTGCGATTGAGCACCCGACAGAACAGTTGTTGCAGAGCATCATCATCCTCTGCTACAAGGATCCGAAACATCCCGGAACCCCCTTTCGGTATGATTTCAGGAGACTAAATACTTCCTCAGTTTATATTATATCATATTCTTTCCAATTTTGGAACAATAATTAAGAAAATTTCACAAACAGTTGATGTTCCGTTGATGTTGCTGTGATAGGATTAAAAAGAAGCCTACATAGGGCATACTATATCCAAAGGGGGCGTATTCCATGTCTGATGAAGAACGCAAACAACTGAAACTGGCCCAGAGCTCCGATACGGATCGGATTTTTACACTGCCGAATATGCTCAGCTTTTTCCGCCTGGCACTGATCCCGGTGATCGTGTATTTCTACGATTCGGGCAACTACGGTTGGGCATTGGCGACCTTGCTCCTGTCCGGTGCGACGGATGTCATAGACGGATGGATCGCACGTACCTTCCATCTGGTATCTGACTTTGGCAAAGCACTGGATCCCATTGCGGATAAGCTGACTCAAGCGGCCTTACTGCTGTGCATCCTGCCTGCCAAATTCCTGTGGGTATTCGGTGTTCTGGCCTTTAAAGAAATTTCCATTGGGATCCTGTCCTGGGTCACTCTGAAGCGAACCCACAGAATTTTCAGTGCCGGTTGGTACGGCAAGCTCTGTACCGTGGTGATTTATTTATCCCTGCTTGTTCTCATGCTGTGGCACAGCGCACCTAACTGGTTCCTGATCGCAGATGCTTGTGTGATGTGTGCCGTGATCCTTTTATCGTTTGGGAAATATTTTGCATACTTTACCCGGATCCTCCGGGTGGCTAAGGCAGAGTCCGAGGGGGCAACATGAAGAAGAGAGCACACAAATTCTTAGAACGCTGGCCGGAACGACGTGCCAAAATTGGCAATCGCTTGCAAAACGGCAGACAGAAACGACTCTTCCGCTGTCCTGCCTGCCGTCGTATTCACTCTGTCCCCACAGGGCAGGGTCAATGCAAACTCGCCTGCAAACGCTGTGGAGAGATTTTTTTAAGAAGAACCTGAGAATCCCGCATTCATCAAAGTATCCACCTATCGTAGGCGATTCACCCCTACCCGGGATGGGAATAAGAAAACTGCTGCAGGGATTTTGGATCCTTACAGCAGTTTTGCATTTATGCCATTGCGCGGTAGAGGAAGGTTACGATCTGGCCACGGGTACAGCTATTGTCGGGGGAGAATTTTCCCTTGCCGGTGCCTTGGGTTACGCCCTTCTCCACAGCCCAGAGGACTGCGTTATAGTAGTAACTGCCTTCTTCCACATCGGAGAAGAGGGCGGTGCTGTCTGTGGGTTCGGGCATTCCCTGTGACCGCCACAGGAAGGTGGCAACCTGACCGCGAGTACAGGGCTTTTCCGGGGAGAACTTTCCCTTGCCGGTGCCCTGGGTAATGCCTTGCTCTACAGCCCAGAGGACAGCTTTATAGTAATAGTCGGTGGGAGATACGTCTGCAAAGGGATTATCTGTCGTTATCGGCTCCGGGCTACCGGCGGCACGCCACAGGAAGGTGACGACTTGACCACGGGTACAGGGCTTTTCGGGGCTGAAGGTGGTGTTAGAGGTTCCGGTGGTGATGTTCTCTTTCAGAGCCCACAGAACGGGGATCCCGAAGTAATCTTCTTCCTTTACGTCTGTAAAGGGATTTTCCGGCAGATCGAGTCTGCCACAGTGGATACAGGCACTCTCTTCATAACTGTGCCCCAAGGCGGGCTCGGTAGTATCTGTGTAGCTTGCAGAGCAGAGAATGCAGGTGTAGGTGGTATATCCCTCTTCTGTGCAGGTAGGTGCAACTGTAGTGGCTTCATAACTATGTCCTGTGGGAGGGATTACCTCGGTAATGTAGCTGTCACCACATCCGCTACAGACATATTCTGTGTAGCCTTCTGCTTCACAGGAGGGAACTACGGTTTTGGGAATGTAGTTATGGCCGGTGGCTGGGAGAATGTCGTCCGTATAGCTAAAGCCACAGAGGCTACAGCCATAGGTGGTATACCCCTGAGACAGACAGGTTACTTTGGTAACGGTGGCTGTATAGCTGTGGGGACAGAGGACACGGGTAGAACGGACATTTTGCAGATTGTCTACATTGCCGTGCCCGGGATAGGGATCCTGATCGGAAACCACAATGGGGAATGCGCAGTAATACTTTCTGGCTTCTGTAATGGTGTCGTAACTCGATGCGTGGCACCAATCCCAGAGACCTACTTCGTTCTTCATAGCGGAGATAGCCTGTGCTACGGTTTTGCCTCCGATCATTTGAGACCAGAATACCTTTTCCCATTTGTAGTCGTATTCAAAGGTAACGGATTGGGAATAGCCGTATGCTACGGAAACACCCTTTTCCATCAGGGGCTTGTGGAGGCCCTCTGTTGTCATGCTCAGACACAGAGCCATCCACAGGAAGCTGTTGGGAGCTTTCTTTTCCATATGGTTTGCAATGGCGGTGCCGTCTACGCAGTAGTAATTCATTTCATTGTAGCTTCCGCCATAGAAGGCATGGTAGTAGGTGCCGAAAGGTCCTACTACGGGCTCCATATCCTTGGAGGTGATACCGGTGTTGTATTGCAGACAGATATAGGAGGTGTTGGCTCTTGTAGCATAGTCATCGCCTTTTGCGTAGTCTGTGTCGCCGTGGCTGTCAAAAATCACCACACCGCCCTGTTCCAGTGCGTCTGCGATGGTGTCGATGGTTGCATTGGTTGTGCGGTAGACAGTGGAAGTGCCTCCCAGATCCTTTGCGATATTTTGTGCCTCGGTCACATACTGGGTGGTAAAGTCCTTGTCAATGCCGTAATAGGGTTGGATCAAATATACATTCTTTGCCCCGGATTGACCGGCTCTTGTGCCATAGTTATAGGTGAGGGTGGCAGGAGCTGTCTCATAGTCACCCGAGGGTTCGGCATTGCGCCCCATGGCAGACAGACGGGGAGAATAGCCACAGGCGATGCCGTTTGTGGTCTCCCAGAAGAAATGGTTGCCATTACGGATCAGGCTGTCTTCTTCATAATAGGGAGAGTCAGTAACCGTAGCAATGATGGCATCTACGGTGTTG
>JAZREB010000065.1:0-1627 GCA_045660585.1 Faecousia sp.
TCGGGATCGGGATCGGGGTCGGGATCGGGGTCGGGATCGGGATCGGGATTGGGATTGGGGGAGCCCTCTGCCCATTCGGCTGTCAGTGTCAGGATCTTACCGGGGGCGATGGTTTCGGGGGTGTAGAGGGTTCCTGTCTTGGAATCCAGCCAGCCTACGAGATGATAGCCTTCCCGCAGGGCGGAGGGCATGGTGCCTACGGGCTCTCCTGCTTTACAATAGAACAGACCATAAGACTTTCCACTGCTTTCCATTGTGGCATCCTTATCGGTGAGCTTCAGGTGGGCGCCGAAATAGGTCTTGCTGAAGCGCTGATAATTGCCGTTGAGATACATATCGGCTTCGTCAATACGACGTTGCATGAGACCTGTGACTACGCTACCGCCGGCACTGGCCCAGGCACCGATGGCATCTACGAATTCCCGTTCGGAAGGATAGCCGAAGAGAACATACTGATAAATGCGATTGGCGGGCTTCATCCACTGACCGCCTAAGTTAAAGGTAAAGCTGATAATGGCATCATACTGGTGCTGATTATGCTTGACGGTACCTTTGGCAAGGAGACGGTCTACCTCCTTTTCAAATTCGGCAAGCTCTAAACGGAGCTCGTAGTCCGCTTCTTCCTCGGTAATGTAGCCGGAGGGGTAGTCCTCAGGCTTCCACTCTGTACCGTAGCCGATGGTATACTGGCTGTAATCCCAGTATTTGTTGGCACTGAAGCCCTCTTGTTCTTTGATGAATTGGATCAGTTCTTCGCTGACCTTCAGTTCCGGATAGTCGAAATTCCCGGTGCCACCGGAGGTTCCTGTGTTGGGGTTGGAAACGGCGGTGTCGGACCAGCGAGCGTAGAGGGTACGGTTGCGATCAGCGGTGGTGCTATTGAAAATGTGCTCGCCACCGGTACCGGCAGTGGTGTACCAACCGGCAAAGAATTTACCACCCTTTGCAGGGGTTCCCAGATCACCGTAGGAAAGGTTATAGGGGAAACACATAACGCTGTTAAAGCCGTCTTGCAGGGTACCGCCGTTGGGATTGAAGATAACATAACGGAAGTTAGCCTCACACTCTCCGCTGTAGCTTCCGTACAGGAAGAGCTTGGCTTCTCGGATCCGTCGTCTGAGATTGGTTTCCGATACGGTGCCGTCATTTCCCTTAACCCAAGAGGTCAGCGCAGAGGCGAGTTCCGCATCGGAGTAGTTTCCGCCACCGATGACTCTTTCTACACGGTAGTTGGAGGACAGGATATTATGGTTGGGGTAAGCACAGACCAGATCGACTAAGGCATCAAACTGATGCTGCTTCAGATCCAGATTGTATTTGTCAATAAAGGCATTGACCTCTGCTTCTGCGGCGGAGAGACTGTAGTAAGTACTGCCCTGGTGTTCGTCAATAAAGGCTTTGCCGTCGCTGCCGGTGGTCATGTTGCTTGCGGCCTGAACGGGGATCCATAGCTGAGACAGCAAGCAGAGAATCAGTAGTAGACTGCAAATGCGTTGTTTCATTCTTTCACTCCTTCGGTCGAATTACCACACCATTCTACCAGAAGAATCAAAATTCGTCAAGAGAAGACAGTAATGTAAAGTGGAAAAAGGGGAGATATTACAAAATTATTACAAAAAATATCGAA
>JAZREB010000066.1:0-3756 GCA_045660585.1 Faecousia sp.
ATCCGACTTGTGCGTACATCGGGAGTGTGTCTTCAATGATGTTGAAAACTTCGTCTGCTTCGACCATCACGAACTTGAATTCACCTTCCTCAAGATCTTTGCCCTCAAGCGTCTTGCTACCGCTGATGTTAACGCTTACAGAGGTTACACTGTAGTCGTTGACGAATGTGATATCCGCTGCCGCTTCGGAGATCTCATCCTTAACCTTAACCATAGAGGTGTCAGTAACAACAAGTTGACCTTTTCCGTTGTCCGTAACGGTCACGGTGATGTGGTACTGGGTATTGTCATAAACCACGCCGCCGGTGGGGTTTTGGCTATTTTCCTTGATCATGAAGTAGTAGGTATCTGCCGCATCCAGAGGAACGTCCACGAATGCAAAGTCGCCGTTTTCGTCGTTCTTCACCGACTGGATCGCTGCGCCGTCGATCTCGAAGTTTTCGCTTGCCTTGTAGAGATCGAAGGTAAAGTCGTTTGCCTTAAGTTCACGGTTACCGCTGATCAGATTCAGAATCTTGCTGCCCACAAAGTCGATCACAGCCGATGCAGAATCGTAGCCGTTGGTGAAGTTCAGTGCATTGATCGCTCCACCTGCCACCGTAGCCGTTGCTTCTACAGCACCGTTTCCGCCGTCGGTCACTTCTACCGTTACCTTGTACTCGGTATTGCTGTAGGTGATACCATCAATGGTCATGCCTGCGTTTTTTTCCTTCAGCACGTAGTAGAAGGTATTGCCCATATCGTTCGGGCAGTAGGTCATATTGATCACAAAGCCGGTTTCGGGATCTGCTATTGTGGTTTTCACGGGAGTTTCGCCAAGGTTTTCGAAGTTCTCATCTGCTTCGTAAAGTTCGAACACGAACTCGTCATTCTCGTTCCACTCACGGCCATCCAGTGTCTTGGTACCTGAGAGCTTAATGGAGACGGAGTCGGTCACGGTGTAGACATTGGTGAACGCAATAGCGGTTACGCTCTCGGCGGTTTCGCCCACGACCTTGGTTATTGCCACAACCTTGGACAGTGTGCCGTCCAGATTGTCAATTATCTTCACGTGGATACGGTAGACTGCGCTGTCGTTGGTGATGCCGTTGACAGTTATGCCTGCATCCGTCTCAGTGATCAGGTAGTAGTAATCGCCGGCTGCCATGAACTCGAGCGTATCGAATGCGAAGGCGTTGCCGTTGTTCTGCTTGGACTGGAGGACGCTACCAACCGTCCAATTTGAGTCGGACTCGATAAGGTTGAAAGAGAACTTCAAGCTACCGAGATCCTTGTTCTCAAGAATCTTGGTACCTTCAAACTTCACAGAAGTGCCTTCTTCGATAGCGTACTCGTTGACAAAGTTGAGTGTAGAGGCAGTAGCATTGAGAACAGTGGTAACAGTCTCGATACCGCCGGTACCGTTATCACGAACCTCAACCTTGATCTGATACGCAGCACTGCTGTAGGTAAGTCCGTTCAGCTTCGTGCCTGCACCCGTCTCTTTCATGACATAGTAGAAGGTCTTTCCCACGTCTGCTGCCGTATAATCAATGGTGATCTCATACTTGTGCGTATTCGAATCCATCGCAACAGTCATCTTGGGAGTCTCACCGATGTTGTAGTTCTCGTCTGCTTCGTAAAGCTCGAAAGAGAAACTGTCACCATCCTTGAAATCACGTCCGTTGATGGTCTTTTTGCCCGACAGAGTCACGGTTGCACCGCCTGTAATCTCATAGACGTTGATGAACAGGATCTTATCCTGCGGAACGCCTTCGCCATCATAGATGTGAATGGTGGCATGAAGCTGACCCTTCAGGTCGTCGATGATCTGGACCCATACGCGATACTCGGTATCGTCATAGGTCACACCGTCAATGGTCTGACCGCCGTTCTTTTCCACTACGATAAAGTACTGATCACCGGCAGCATCAAAGTCAATTTTGGTAAAGGTGATCAAGCCGCCTGCAGCATTCGCCACAGTTTCTTTCAGAGAACCACGTTCCCAGGAGAAATTGGCATTATAGAGTTCAAATTCATATTCGCCGCCGACAAGATTATTGTCCACTTTGCCGTTCAACTGCTTCTCGCCGTTAAACTGTGCAGAGGTTGAATTCGCCTTGTAGTTGTTCTCAAACTGCAAGGTAGTTCCTGCACCGCTGACCGATTCAGACTTCACGATCAGTGCACCCGCACCATTGTCCTCGATAACTACGGTCACGGTGTATTCACGTCTGTCATAGGAGATACCGTAGGTCGTTCCGCCATCGGCGACAACCTCTTTTACGGTATACACATAGGTTCCTGCCTTGTTGTAGGAGATAGCCGGGAATACGATGTTAAACTGATTCATCGCCAGAATAACGCCCTTTTGAATATAGGTTCCGCCATAGGCATCCTTTGGATTGGAAGCAGGCGTTTGGTTACTGTTTTCATATCTAACAGCGCTATTCAGCTTAACGACTTCAAAATTACGGTTGCCATTTCCGTTAGGATTATTTCCATATCGTGTATCATAAGAAAGATATTCGCCGTTACTGCCGGTAGTGTAGCGTCCGAGAGGAAGCATAAGAATTGCATCGTTGTCAGTAGCGCTTCCCCCTACTGTATAAGGCCCCGAATAAAGAACCACGCCGACTCGGTTATGCTTATTAGCAGAAAGTAGATTCTTAATGCTTTCGTTTGCGGCAGAGATAAGGTCTTTTACAACATCGTTGTTGCCATTGTCACCGTTCATGGAACCCGAAAGATCCAGAACCAACATAGTATCGGTGGGAACGCTGGACATTCCAGTGATGGTCATATTGGCAGCCATTGCCGACAGGGCAACAAGAAAGCTGTCCTGTTCGTCCTGGGTAATACCAAGATCTCTAAATGCGGATATATCAGTAAAGACGGATTTATCCATCCAAACGCCGCCTGCGTTTTCGGTAGAGATATCACCGGTTATAGAGAAGAACTGTTTCCAACTGTCCATGGTTGATGGATCTGCTATGCGGTTTGTTTCCAAACTTGCCGCAGAGGTAGACAGGGCAGTCAGAGGGATGATGGTAAACAGAATTGTTATGACAAGAAATACACTCGTGATTCTGTTCCCAAAACTTTGCTTACAAGTCATAAGATTGACCTCCTTATTTATACATAATATTCACGGAATCAATTAAGGGTGAGGCGTTGTTCTCATTACACGTCGTTTCGCCTGCCCGTTATTGCTTTTACAAGCTTAATTATATAGATTTTCGTGCTTCTGTCCCCACACCAAACGTTAAAATTGGGGAGGAAATGATCTTTTTTCTATATTTTTCGATGTTGTTCTTATTTCTTCGGCTGATAAGAATTATTTGGCATAGTACATAGTACCATGTTTGCGCTCCGCTTTAGACGGAGATATTTTGTTTTAACAGTTCATACCGTGCTTTCCTGTTTGCATTGCTTTGGACATTTACAAATACCGAGGAATTCGTCGTGCTTTCCCAGATATTGACAATCATTGCACCATCCTTCAGCGGATATTTTGAGCTTTGGGCTAAAATACCGGCAGATCTCCTGGTCAGCTGTAACAAATGGGGGTCCGGTTGCAGTGTATAGCGGTTCTTTTAAAAAATCCGGATAAACCGGCATCGGGTCATTTCGTTTCCGCTCCAATTCGGGCTCATAATATCCATATCTTATCTCAAAGGTGTGTCCTTCAATTTCAACGATTTTGTAGAGATCACCTTCTCGGATGTTCGTCATTCACGGGTTCCGCCTTTCGGGCAGAAAAAATCCTGGATAATG
>JAZREB010000067.1:0-2609 GCA_045660585.1 Faecousia sp.
GCCTCGCCCTGACGGCCTTCCTGAACAGCGTTTGCCATGGTAGCAACGATCAGGCGGATAGCGCGGATAGCGTCGTCGTTGCCGGGGATGACGTAGTCGATCTCGTCGGGATCGCAGTTGGTGTCAACGATAGCAACGATGGGGATGCGGAGCTTGCGAGCCTCAGCAATAGCATTGCGCTCCTTGCGGGGGTCAACGATGAACAGAGCGCCGGGGAGCTTCTTCATGGTCTTAACGCCGCCCAGGTACTTCTCCAGCTTTTCGATCTCGCCTTCGTGCTTAATGACTTCCTTCTTGGGGAGCATTGCGAAGGTGCCGTCTTCCTGCATCTTGCGGAGCTGTGCCAGACGGTCGATACGGGTACGCATGGTCTTGAAGTTGGTCAGCATGCCACCCAGCCAACGAGCGTTGACATAGTACTGGTCAACACGGAAAGCTTCTTCCTTGATAGCTTCCTGTGCCTGCTTCTTGGTGCCGACGAAGAGAACGTTCTCGCCGTTAGCTGCGATCTCGCGGATGAAATTGTAAGCTTCCTCGATCTTCTTAACGGTCTTCTGCAGGTCGATGATGTAGATACCGTTACGCTCGGTGTAGATGTAGGGAGCCATCTTGGGGTTCCAACGACGGGTCTGGTGACCGAAGTGGACGCCTGCTTCCAGCAGACTCTTCATGGATACAACTGCCATTTTGTGTTTCTCCTTTTGTTTTTACCGCCATCGCCCTCATCTCCCCCGCCCACCGCAAGGCGGCACTGGGGCGGAAAATCCGGCAATGTGTGGTTTATTTGATGTCACAGATTTTCTGTGCCGATATATTATAAACGATGGAGTAAAAATTTGCAAGTCTTTTTTTAATCTTTTTTCCTGATTTTTGAGAAAATTTTTCTAAAACAATTCCTTTCCCGACCTGGGAAGTCGGAAATTATCCAGATTCCCTTCAATCAGGATCAGATCATCCCCAATTTGACGGATGCACTTCCAGGGAATGACAAAATCCTCTCGACCTCCCAGGAGTCCGAAGCACTTCCCCTTCCCCGGCACAACGATGGCTACGATCTGTCCACAACAGCAATCTACCTCTATATCGCACACATAGCCCAGACGGCATCCGTCGCACACATTGACCACTTCTTTACACTTCAGGTTAGAAAAACGGTGACCCATACGATCCCTCCCATAGAGCATATATGCCATTATATGCCCCACGGATAAAAAATTTCCCAATTTTTCGGAACTTTCTCTTGCATCTTCCGTCAAATTTTATATACTAAAAGTATCAATAACACTACAGGAGGGCTTTATCATGCGTGGTAAGAACAAATGTAAGATCTTAAAGCAGATCCGTCAAAAAATCGCTGAGGAAAACGACATCCCTCTGGTCACCAAGGAATGTACCTATCAGGGAGAATGCTCCGGCACCTGCCCCCGATGCGAAGCAGAGCTACGGTATCTGGAACAACAGCTTGCCCGTCGGCAGGCACTGGGGAAAACCGTCACCGTAGCCGCCCTGTCCGTAGGTCTCATGGCAGGGGCTGCGGGATGTTCCCTTATGCCCATGGAGGTGGTAGGAGAGGTTCCCATGATCACCGAGGAAAGCACCGACACCGAGTTGGGCGGAGAACCCACAGAAACCCCGGAGCTTATTGGCGAGGTTGAAGCAGAATCCTCTGCCTGCGAGACCGAAGTCATAGAATTGGACGGGGATGTAGCATATATAGAGAGCGAAGATTACGGAGATACCCTCGCAGGTGCCGTCCCCGTGGACCCGGAGTCCACCGACTCGGAGAGTATTTCCGACGATTGGAGCGAGGGCAATGGCTGAGCCCCGTTTTCCTCTCCTGTCTCTGTCCCGACTCCGCATGGAGGTGGACGGGGAGGGAGTCACCACCTTAATTGCGGGAGCCGGCTGTCCCCTTGGCTGCAAATGGTGCATTAACAAAAAGGTGCTGCAAAAAGCTCCCACCCCCGTCACCCCTCAAGAGCTGTTCGACCGGGTGAAGATCGACGACCTGTATTTTCAGGCGACCGGCGGTGGGGTCACCTTCGGTGGCGGAGAGAGTCTGCTCCATACGGAATTTATCTCCCATTTCCGCCAAATCTGCGGAAATTCCTGGAAAATCTACGCAGAGACCTCCCTCCACGTTCCCCAAGAGTCTGTAGCCCTTGCCGCCCAATGTATAGACGGCTTTATCGTGGATATCAAGGACATGGATCCCCACATTTACAGAGCCTACACCGGGAAAGATCCCCACCTTGCCTACAGCAATCTGGCATATCTACTGTCCCTCATAGGATCGGAACGGATCCTTGTCCGCGTCCCCCTGATCCCGGAATTTAACACCAAGGAAGCCCAAGACCACAGCCTTTCCAAGCTGAAAGCCATGGGCTTCACCCGTTTGGATCCCTTCTCTTACATCATTAAGCTGAGGGGAGTCGAACCCCGATAGGTTTTCACAGGATCTTTTCAGTCATAGCATCGTCATCGTCCTCGGAAATACCGACGGGTATTCCCATCGGACTCTTCCTTGCTCTGACAGAAAATATCTCCGTGAAAACTGCGAAGCACCTCTCAGCTTAAGATTTTGATGAGATTTTTGACGGGTTCGACGC
>JAZREB010000068.1:0-3284 GCA_045660585.1 Faecousia sp.
CTCAGCTTGCCGTCCGCGAAGCGGCAGACGGTGAAAACTACCGAATTATTAATGGTTGGTACCTGCATAAATCTGTCTTTTCCGGCACAATTCGTATTACCGTAGCATTTTTTGGTATTGGCGGTTCCTGCACCGGCAAGCTGAGGGCAGCTTGCCCTACAGAGAAACTTTTGTCGATTTTATGATACCGTGAGCGAAAAAGATGGTGCCATTACCGCAGCATAAACAGCTCGATAAACGGGAATTTGAACGGCAAATCACAGTTTATAGAGCAGTTTGAAATTTCAAATATGGTAAAAGTGACGCAAAGGAAACGACCGGAAAAAGGAAAGGAAAGCGGTACGCAGTGCCGGGAGGGGGTCCGGGGGGAGGGGGGTTTTTCATCCGGTGAGAAAAGGAACGACACCACCGGGGGAACGATCCGGGGAAACCCTCAGCGCCTCCCCCCGGTTGTTTCTTTGGTTCGTTTCTTGTCAAGAAATGAACGCCCCCGGCAGGGAGCAAGCCGAGCCTGAGTCCACAAGTTTCCTTATCTTTTGCCGTATTTCGTAAGGTAGGTAAGGCAAAACTACCTATGATCCTCTCAACCTTCTGCGCAAGACAGGGGGTATCGCCCTTTGTGAGATTTTGTTAAAGTTCGTGATATAATTATGAATATTCAAAAACCAAGCTGCCCTTGCAGGCGACTTGGTTTTATTCTTTGCCCAGGTATCGTCCCATGGCTTGCAAGGCTTTCTTCTCAATACGGGAGACTTGGACTTGGGATACACCCATGAGTTTGGCGGTTTTATCCTGAGTCAAGCAGTGGAAATACCGCAGGCGGATCACCATCTGTTCTCGCTCTGCCAAACGTGCGATCCCATCCTCAATAGAAATACGATCCAAGATCTCCTCTTCCATAGCCCCGGAGGTCAGCACATCCTCTAAAGAAAAGCCCTCATCCCCCGTCCGTTTATGGATAGACTCCGTTGCTGTAGTCGCACTCTCCGCTATGGCGATCTCCTCAGGATCCAAGCCCGTTTCCAAGCTGAGCTCGCTTAGATAAGGTTCCCTGCCCAACTTGGCTGTCAGCCTCTGTCTGGTAGCCTTGATCATAGCCGAGCGCTCTTTCAGACTACGGCTGACCTTTATGGTACCGTCATCTCGCAAGAAACGACGGATCTCCCCTGCGATTTTCGGCACTGCATAGGTAGAAAATTGGGTGCCGTATTCCATGTCAAAGCCTTCGACCGCTTTTAAAAATCCCAGACAACCCAATTGATACAGATCATCGGGGTCCACCCCTCTGCCGAAATATCGACGAGCCACAGACCAAATCAGACCGTTATTTTCCACTACCAGTTCCTCACAGGCCTCCCGATCTCCCGTTTTGGCTCTGGCGAGGAGTTCTTCCTGCTGTAGTGTCACTTGTTCCCACCTCTGGGAAGGAGCTTCCGTTTCATATGTACCGTGGTTCCCTTATTCACCGTAGAATGGATCCGAAATTCCGTCATGAAGCTCTCCATTATCGTGATCCCCATACCGCTTCGCTCCTGTCCCCCGGTTGTGAACATGGGCTTACAGGCTTGCTCTACATCGGAGATCCCACAGCCACGATCTTTCACCGTAATGTCCAATACATTCCCCCGGAGGATCTTCGCCTTAAGGATCACAGGGCCAAGTTCTTCGGGGTAAGCATGGACGATACAGTTGGTCACTGCCTCGGATACCGCAGTTTTGATATCCCCCAGCTCCTCTAATGTGGGATCTAACTGGGCTGCGAAGGCCGCCACCGCACTGCGGGCAAAGGCCTCGTTGGCGGATTTACTGGGGAATTCCAAATGCATATAATTTTCCCCTTTCATTTGGTACATTCCTCCTTTACGGCTGTGATCCGCTGGATCCCCGCAGTTTGGAGCACCTTGTAGGGCTGTGGTGGAATATTCTGCAACACCAATTCCCCACCCAGTGATCGCATACGGCGTAGAGTGTGGAGCACCACCGCGATCCCACTGGAATCCATAAATCGCACCTCTTCAAAATCCATGACACAATGCAAAGGAAGGTACTGATCTACCTTGTCCGAAATAGCCGCCATTAGTTCTCCGGCACCATGATGGTCGATCTCTCCCCGTAGCATCAGAGTCAGCCGCCTGTCCTGCACATAACTTGTCAGCTTCATATCCTTCCTCCGATAAAAATTGAGAGTATGTCTTAGACCACTGTCTAAAACGCAAAATGAGAGTGCGCCGAAACGCACTCTCATTTTACACTATTGTATTTGTATCTTCTGTCGAAAGTCGGTAGCTTGTACTAATTTTCCGTGAGCAGTTCCACCCATCACTGTTCCTCTACGGCAAACCACTCCGTTTTCACTGTTCGGACATCTCGTAACAGCTCCGACTCATATTGGGGGCGATTGCCTTCTACCAAGATTTCCACACCATCTACATAAGACAGTGTGGACAGGGTGGCAACGATGCTGTAAACAGCCAGTTCCTGCTCCCGTGCACTTCCTGCCCGATCCACAAATTCCGCCGTCAAGTCTACCACGCAGGTCGTCTCTGCCATACGAACAGACAGCACAGACGTGCCTTCCGGTATGCTATGGCGGAGCAAGTGCTGACCTTCATAGTCCAGCAGAGCTCCCAAGAGCTGTTCTTCCAAGGATCTGTCCGGCTCTTCCGGGATCCAAAGAGGCACCTCGACCAGGAGTTCATTCTCCACAGCATAGGGATAGATACTGCCGTCATAGCCCCTGTTGCCGGAGAGAAGAGTCTCATCTCTCTGTAACCCCGTAGCAAGATCCATATACTGCAATTGCTCCATGGAGCCATGGGCAACATGGATATCCACCGTGCGGATCCAATCCAACTCCGTCAGGGAGTTGACAATGCTATAGACCGCCAAACGGGCAATGCGGTAGGTGCCGGAAATATCTCTTGCAAACTCTGAGGACAGGTCTACGGTGCACACTCCGTTCTCTACCGTAACATCACTCAGCAATTTCGTGCCCGCAGGAATACAGCTATGTATCTCCCCGGTTTCCGATCCCTCCAGGAGCCGTTTTACGATATAGTTCGGTTTATCCTCTTCGGAAAGGGAGTCGACCATAAAGGTCTCCCGTTGCAGATACCGCAGACCCTCATCGGGGAAATACAGTACCACTTCCTCTCTGGGGAACATGCCCATGTCCTCTACCAGGAGATCATTGACAGACAGCAATAACGGCTCTGCCTCTCCCGGAGGACAGAGTTTCACTCTCCGAACATCCTCTGAGTGGGAAAAAGTGCGAGTAAAACAAG
>JAZREB010000069.1:0-1068 GCA_045660585.1 Faecousia sp.
ACAAGCTTGTCATACAACTCCTTGGCTCACAGAACGACATGGCTACGATCCGACTTTAAGAACGATCAGCAGATCTATTACATTCCCGAATCCACTTTCGGCATCAACCATGTCCTTCTGCAATCTGTAGGTACCCGAAGCTGTACCGCTGCCGGCACCAATCCCTATGTCTATTGCAGAGAATGCGGTGTGGCACAGGACGTGCAGGAAACCTTCCCCGCCAGAGGACACGCTTACAGAACCATTGCCGCAGTGGCTGCCACCTGTACTACCTACGGTAAAACCCAAGGAAGCTACTGTGACAACTGCGGACACTGGGCCACCGCCCAAACGGATATTACCCCCACAGGCCACAGCTATAATGCCGGGGTAATGACCCAGAACGCCACCTGTACCCGAAATGGGATCATTACCTATACCTGCACCAAATGCTCCGACTCTTACACCGAGGAACAGGAAAAGCTCTTACATAAAGACCTCAACGACGACTCCCTCTGTGATGTATGTGGGGGCAGTGTGGATGCAGAGCCTTTGGGGATCCTCATGGACTATGCCAAAACCATAGAGACCAATATTACGGAAAAGGTCATCATCAACGGTATTCCCCAAGAGCACCTACGGGATGCTACCCTTTTGAGTGTCACCGCCGCTGACAGCGGAGACAGCTCTCTGTTCACCGCTTCCATCTTTGACTCCGACGGAGACGGAAAGGCAGATTCCATCCGCTTAAGCGCCAAAACAATTTTGCAAAAGATCCTCCTACTGAACTGTAAGATCCGATTTACCGGTCCGGATGGAACCGTATATGAGCGGACGATCCCTGTAAATGTGGTTCCCGGTACCGCCACCTACTATGAGACCGACGGCCTTACGGATGTATTCCAACTGACCACCACAGGGACGGCTTGGAAACAGGAGGGCTCTTCTCAATCCGAAGAGCAGGATAACGGTGACTGCGATGACCCCTTGAGCGGTCAAGTGTATGATATGCAGAACATTCCCTCCAACGCCTTCTATGCAGACTTCAACGGGGAAACCACCCGCTATACAAGGGATTCTGTTTACGGC
>JAZREB010000070.1:0-2209 GCA_045660585.1 Faecousia sp.
ACCTGCTTCTTCTTATTTTTCTCTAAATTCTCATTCGGTTGACTGGAAGCATCGATCCAAGCAACCTCTGCCTTGGATTCTGCGGAGGACCAGCTATAGGCTTCAAAGTCCATAGCGGCTGTGACATAGCTGCCGGCCATCTCTACACCGCCTACAAAGGTGGCTGCATCCACGCCGTCCTTGTTCTTGTCTACGGTCCAGCTTTCCTTCTTGGTGGAGGTGTTATAGCTGTAGGTGGTGCCGGGAAGATAGGCCCTGCGGTTACTCCAAGGCTGACGAATGGTGCTGTCTTCCTCGGTAGTTCCCGGTACACGGTACAGATTGGCATACCGCAGATACAGTTCGCCGAATTGGTCGGTTTTATAGGTGGTATCGTCGTTATAAACATACAGAGCACCGTCTCCTCCGAACCAACCGTAGCGGTTACAGCCGTTGATGCTCTCGGGAACGGCAATGCGGCTGGAACTCATGGCAAGGGAAACCGTATAATCCTGCTGATGCTGCACCGCACGGTCTCCACGGTAGCGTACAGCGCCATAGATTCCCTCGTCTAAGGGAATGGTCTGATCCACAAGAATATCCCTCAGGGTTTGGGCAAGGTTCACATCTGCCAGAGCCTTGGCATAATAGGAATAGGCCGCCTCTGTCTCCTTTGCTGTATCTTGTATGAGAGCAGAACGGATAAATTGCTTCAGCTTCAGATCCGATGCTGCATCAAAGGCTCCCACCAGCATCAATGCACCGGACATAGTGTCCCTGCCATATGTGTTGCCCATAAAAGGATATCGCCCATTAAAGGGTACCATGAACATATTCTTGTGCATGGTGGGTTTGAAGGTGTTCATGATCCATTCTACCATAACCTCTGCTCCGTCCAAGGCAAAGGCCGTCCCTGCCATGGCAGAGTAGGTATACATCATACGGTTGACCAGCACATCCGTACCGTAGGTTCCTTCCAAGGGCCAATGCTGATGGCAGATGTAGGAACCATCTTCTTTAATGCCTTCTACCGTATCATAATGGGGCTCTAAGTAATAGACCAGATTGGTTCGGGTTTCTTCCATAAGAGCAGTATTTTTGGTCAGAGAAGCGATCATGGCACAGATATTCAGTCTGGACCGGCGGTAACCCAAGGTGGCAGTATCTGTTTTTCCGTCATTGTTGGGACGGCAGATATCAATAAAGTACAGACAGTTATCGGTGTAGGACTTGGCAATACTGCTCTCGGTGGTATTGGCATAGGGATACATCACCAGAAGCGTCCGCAGGATCTCCAGAGGGCCACCGTAGGCCCAGTCCCACCAGTTATAGATGGCGCCCCGATTGGAACTGGCGCGCTGTGCGTCAAAATAGGTCTTGTTATAGAAGTTCAGACCCTTCTTCAAGCCAAAGAAAATGGCATCCCTAAGTTCCTGATTTTGATAAAGCTCTTGGGTTACTGCATTTCCGTTGCTGTCCTTATAGATATAGCTGCTGCCCCGTGTGCCGTAGGCCTGCGCCATTTTGTAAAGGTCAACAAACTGCAAACGCAGGTCATTACTGGTGGTCTCGGTGGTCATATTGACGGAGCCAAAAATCCGCTTGGAGTTGGAGCGGTTTTTCTCCAGATCCTGCCATGCGACACCTGCCTTGTAGCTGATGCCTGAGGTGGACAGACCGGTAGTGCCGCTCTTGACGCCTACGATATCCCGGATCACAGGATCGTCCCAATCCACACTGTCATTGCCACAGAGGACCTTCTTCCAGTTACTGATCAGAGCATTCCAATCCGCAGTGGTGTAAGAGGCTGCCCGGACAGTGGTGGGCTTAAGGGGTGTCATTGTCAGTAGAAGGGCAACAAGGAGAAGTGCTGAAATCAAGCGTTTATACATATGAACCATCCTTTCATTTTCTGCTTCTATCCAAAAAGCGGCAAGTCATTGATCCGATCCACAAATGAGATTCCCGTTTTAAGTGTATCTCGGATGCATAGGATTGTCTCTTATTATATCATACATTTTTATAAGTTCAAATAAAAAAATAAAATCCGAAGATATAAAAAATTCCCCGGGGTGAGGATGATCCCCACCCCGGGGAAATTGAGGGTTAGGGTGCGAAGTAGGCTTTGGCACTGTCGGCGTAGGCGAAAAGGGTCTTACACAGGGTGCCTAAGGTGCCGGTTTTGTTGTTGCCGTAGGTGTCAGCACTATATTGCAGCGTGCAGGAAACG
>JAZREB010000071.1:0-4191 GCA_045660585.1 Faecousia sp.
GGGTGGAGCTACGGCAAACTGCCCCCGGCAGTTTGCTTTGGGTGCAGAGGAAACTTTTGGTGTGTACTGTTGCAACGGTAGCCGATTTGATCTTCGACCCCTATAGTCAGCGGTAATAAAAATATCCATATCCCCAAAAGGGATATGGATATTTTTGGTGCCGCTGACCGGGGTCGAACCGGTACGGATTTTACTCCGAGGGATTTTAAGTCCCTTGTGTCTGCCTATTCCACCACAGCGGCGTTGGAAACTATTTTAGCACTCTTTTTCCGATTCGTCAAGGGGGAAATGGTGTTTTTATGAAAATGTTTCGATTTTGAAATACAGAAATACGGGCGGACGGGGGATTTGAGTTTACAGCATATACAGAAATACGCCGAAGAAATGGAGAACACTGCCGATGACAACAAAAATGTGGAATACCGCATGCATGTAGGGGATGGGCTTTGCACGTTTCTTTCCGTAGGCGTAAAATACCGCACCTATGGTATAGGAAATACCCCCTGCCAGCATGTATATGAGGCAGGTTGTGCCCAACGCCGTAACGGCCTGCTTGCCGGTCAGGATCACGCACCAACCCAGGAGCAGGTATAAGAGCATGGATAATTTGGAATACCGCTTCAGGTCAATGGAATTGAGGACGATGCCGAGAATGGACAGCCCCCAAACTGCGCCGAATACCACCCATCCCGTGACGGGAGAAAGCTCTCGCAGGGCACACAGTGCTACGGGGGTATAGGTACCTGCAATCAGCAGAAAAATGGTACAATGATCCAGAACTTGAAAAACTCGCTTTGCGGTGCCTTCTTTCAGCCCGTGGTAGAGGCTGGACATGGTATACAGTGCGATCATAGAGATCCCGTACAGGAAGGAGGCAACGATCTCATAGGCTCCGCCTGTCAGGAAGGATTTTGTAACACAGAGGGCGCAGATCACAATGCCTAAGCCACCGCCTACGATATGAGAAATCATGTTGAAGAGCTCTTCGCCATGACTGTAATTAGGCAGGAGACGTTCCCGGAGTTTGGTTCGTTTCATAAAAATCTCTCCTTCTTAGTTTCTGCAAGCATAGCATAAGAAGGAGAAAAAATCAACAGATTGGAAGAATTTGTTAGTTCAAATCAGAAATTACATCATGAAAGATGGGATATATGGTATAAAATCAGATCTTTTCAAACAGATAATAGGCTCTGGTGACACAATCGTTTTCTACCACGGAGAAATCTGCATAGGCAGTATTGCCGTCCATACGGACCTTGCCTGCTCTGCCGGGGACATCGTAACGGCCGGGACGGTACATGGGGTCCCAGACAGCAACCTCATTACCCTCTGCACCGCACAGGACGATGAAATGTCGGGCATCAGAGAATACGCCGATCCAATCTTCACGGTCGCCCTTGGTGTTGGCAACTACCATGCCTCGCTTGTCATTGAGGAAAGCAAGGGCTTCTTTAGAGTCCTCGGTGATGATGCAACGCAGACCGAACTTCTCGGCGAAGACAGGTCCGAAAATGACCAGAGAAGTGCCGAAGCCCTCTCTTGCGCCGCATTCCTTGGCCATCTTACCGGCAACGTGGGGAGGGAAGGAACGGCCGGTCATGGCCTCAACGATCATACCTGCACAGCAGACACCGCAACCGTTGTCGGCAATGGTGCCCTTGGGGCTGCTGGGGGAAGGGTAGGGAACATACTCATAGTCTAATTGACAGTAAAAGCTCATGGGATAACGCCTCCGTAATTTTAATTCTCTCCTGATTATATCACAGCCTCCTTTGTTTCGCAAGACATGGGGAAAGAGTTTTCGTCTTTACAACGAAAATCCGTTGCATTTTTTTGAGAAATGCTGTATGATAGAGGAAACTGCCGACAGGATTTGTCGGAGAAGGGATGTTAGACTATGAAAAAGTGGGTTCTGCTACTGCTTGCTGTGGTTATGCTCTTTACCCTCAGTGCTTGCGGTGGGAATGAAAATATTGTAGAAGATCTGGAGGGACCGGATGGGATCGACTCCTTTGCCGGGCTCTGGTATGACGAAGGTCGGGATCTGTGGCTTGAGGTATATTATGATGGCACATGGTGCACCTTTGTAGATGGAGGCATGCTCCAATCTTATGGCTCCCTTACCATCGATCAGATGGTGGGAACCTTGGTGCCTACGGAGGGAGAAGATCGCTACGTTCTCACTGCCGGAGAGGAGAATCTCACAGACGAAAACGGACAGGTTCTCTTCCATGTGACAGAGGTAGGTATCCGAAAGCCCCTCATTGTAAACGAACTGGATGTGCCGGATGTTCTTCCTTCCGATACTACTGTAGAGGGTGAAACGGCCCTCTCTTTTGCCAAACAGTATGCCGGATTTTATATCAGCGAAGATGGGATCTACGGCTTGGATGTTTATGAGGATGGCACCTACGAGTTACAGGAATTCGGACTTCTGATCGAGTCCGGCAGTCTTCTCCGTCTTACGGAGCCGGCTTATGATCAGATCTATGCGATTGACACGGATATGAAGGAATACCGTCTGGTTCTGGCAGAAGAAGAACGGCTGTATCTGGGCGGTTGTGGCGCATTTGCCCCCGGGAAGAAAGCCGTTAGTTCCGACGAGTGATTTTTCCGAAATAGAACAGGACACCCTACATCTGCTATGTGCAGAATGTGGGGTGTCCTTTGTTGGATCCCGGAGATTGAGTTTGGAAAGCATTGCGGACAGAACCATAGGATGATGAATAGATGTTAAAATGCACAAAAACGAGCTGCGATTTTTCGAGGAATTGTTGAATTTTCCTTAGGCTCGTTGACAAGACGGGGGGAACATGGTATAGTATAGGTGAGTTGTGAGATGATTCCATCTTATGAAACAACCGATATTTTGATTAAAAGAGAGGTTTTTATTATGGCAAAAGCACGTCTGGCATATCTGGTTCAGCCCAAGAAGGTAAACGGTGTAGAAGGGGAAGCAATCGTAGAGCTCCGCGAGCATGAGATCCCCACTCCCGGCCCCGGTGAAATTCTGGTCAAGGTAGAAGGCTGTGGCATCTGCGGTACCGACGTTCATGAATACCGCTACGATCCCTTCGGCATGGCTCCCGTTGTTCTGGGACACGAGGGCACAGGTGAGGTCGTTGCCATTGGCGAGGGTGTTACCGTAGATACCAAGGGCGATCCCATTAAGCTGGGTGACAAGGTAGTTACCTCTGTCCTGCTGTGCGGTCAGTGCGACTACTGCCGTCGTTATCCCGAGCTTCCCAACCTCTGTGAGAATCTGGGCGTTTATGGCCTGATCCCCGAGGATGATGTTCATTTCAACGGCTGGTTTGCTGAATACATCCTGATTCGTAAGAATTCCTCTATTTTCGTTGTTAACGACATGACTCTGGATGAGCGTATGCTCATTGAGCCCGCTTGCGTTTGTGTACATTCCTGGAACCGTGCAAACAGCCTCAACATCATTGATTTCAGCTCTACTGTTCTGGTACAGGGCTGTGGCCCCATCGGTCTCATGCAGATCGCCGTTCTGAAGGCCGCAGGTGTTGTTAACATCATTGCTGTTGACGGTGTTGAGACCCGACTGAATCTGGCTAAGGAAATGGGCGCAACGGAGATCATCAATTTCCGCGAGCTTAAGACCATCGAAGAGCGTGTTGCCAGAGTTAAGGAACTGACCCATGGCTTCGGTGCGGACTTTGTTTTCCAGTGCACCGGTGTTCCTCAGGCAGCCGCCGACGCTTACAAGTATGTCCGCCGTGGCGGTGGCTACTGCGAGATGGGCTTCTTTGTCAATGCAGGCGACTGCACCATGAACCCCCACTTCGATCTGTGCAACAAGGAAATCAACCTGGTTGGCTCCTGGGTCTACAGCGCTAACGAGTATATTACCACTCTGGGCTTCCTGAAGAAGGCTAAGGAAATGAGCATTCCCGTTGAGAAGCTGGTTACCCACCACTACACCCTGGATCAGTATGTAGAGGCTATGGAGAAGAACATCTCCCTCACCGGTGTAAAGATTGCTATTTGCCCCTAATAGCTATGGCGCCTGACGGCTTATCTGCCCCCGGCGAAGGGGAAGGGAAAGGGTAACTGAATAAACTTAAGTGACTATTTTTCGTGATTTTCGGATTTCGGAGGATAGTCACTTTTTATTTTAACAGAGATTCACTGGGAACGAATGTTTGAATATTCCGATTTTTTCTA
>JAZREB010000072.1:0-1395 GCA_045660585.1 Faecousia sp.
TTTGCTGAGGCCGCCGGTCACGAATATATAACCGATAGAACCGATCCCACCTGTACAGAACAGGGTTATACAACCTATTTCTGCTTCGCTTGCGGTGACACATATACCGCAGATTATGTTGCGGCAACAGGTCATAACTACGACTCCTTTGTTACAGAGGCTACCTGTACCACTGATGGTAAGACCGAGGGAACAAAGTGCTCTATCTGCGGAGCTGTTATGAAGGCACAGGAGATCATCCCTGCCAAGGGTCACAGCTATGTATACACCTCCCTCAATGCTACGAGTCATAAAATAGAGTGTAAAAACTGCGATCTGAAGGAAGAGGCAAATCATAGCTATACCGATGGTGTATGTATTTGTACCCGAAAGGAAGTCGAGGAGCCCATAGAGGATGGAAGCCTGAAATTAAGCCATACCCTGAATTTGGCCAGCGATATTTCCGTAAATCTGGCAGTTTCCAAGACCCTCCTTGCAGGCTATGATATGGATACGGTTTATGTTCTATCGGAAGTAGAAAAGGAAACTGAGGTGCAAAGCCACAAGCTCCTACCTGTAGAGCAGGGGAATTATTATTACTTCACCCTCACAGGGTTAACGGCGGTCAACATGAATGACCGTATTCGCTCTGTGCTCTACGGCACCAAGGATGGACAGCCCTATTATTCCCCTGTGGATGATTACAGCATTGCAGACTATGCATACTCCCAGATGAGCAAGGAAGGGAATAAGGAAAGTCTAAAGGTGCTATGTGCCGACCTTCTGCGCTATGGTGCAAAGGCGCAGATCTACAAGAATTATCGAGTGGATCATTTGGCAGACAGGGCTATGACAGAGGAACAGAGGCGCTTCCTGTCCCCGGAGGAGGCGGTTACTTTCGGCAATACCAATCGGGAGCTTCAGGATACGGCTCAGAGCGGTGTTAAGTGGCAGGGTAAGGCTCTGAACTTGGATTCTAAGGTGTGCCTGAAATTTGTGTTCTCTGTGGGATCCTATGACGGTGCGGTGTCCGATCTGAGACTAAAGGTCAGCTACAAGGACACCAAGGGAACGGAAAAGTCCCTGGTATTGGACAATGCAGAGTTGTATAACAGCAATTTGACCTATTATGCTTTCACTCTGGACAGCCTTTTGGCGGCAGAGCTGCGATCTGTCATAAGGGTACAGATCTATGCAGGTGATACGCCGATTTCCAATACGTTGGAGTATAGCGCAGATACCTACGGCAACAATAAGACAGGCAACCTGCTGGAACTGTGCAAGGCCCTCTTTGCCTACAGCGATAGCGCAAAGGCCTATTTTACAACCTGACAGATTAGAGCAAAATCCCGAGAATGTGTGGTTCTTCCCCATGTTCTCGGGGTTTTTTCTTATAAAACGAAATGTAATACTACT
>JAZREB010000073.1:0-7153 GCA_045660585.1 Faecousia sp.
GATGATATATGCCTTCGGCATATGAGGAACGGATATTATATCATATTTGCAACGCAAATATATCATACGGCTTTGCCGTATATCATATCGCCAAACCCGATATTGTACAGCTAATCGCATTTCTTACCTACATTTACGCACCGTTATGCTGTTCTTTCGCAAATAAAAGTATTTGCGGTATTTATAATCCTGTGATATAATATAGTCGATCTACAAATAAAAATGCGCGAGGTGTTGTGGGATGTTTGCAAAGTACGTTGCAAATACATATGAAATAACAGATATGTATCAAGAAATACTGATCAATGCCGGAGAGGCAAAGGTGATCGTTGAACCATCTGATGACGACCGGACCAAATTGGTTTGTGTTGAACCGGAAAGACGGCCATATGAGTATTTTATTCAGCATAATCGGCTTACCGTTCAATCATCGCAAACGAAGTGGTATCATTCTTTGAAAGTGGGGATTGACCGCTCGAGAATCAGTCTCTGTGTGCCTAAATCTACCTTTGAAAAGTTGTCTGTAAAGACAAATGTAGGAAACATCCGAATCAGCTCCATTCTATGTAGCGGAGCCATGGATATCCAAACCGGTACAGGAAATATAATTTTAGAAAATGTATCTTGCAATTGCTTTGAGTCAAAAGGAAACACCGGATGCTTTACCATGAATCACTGTACTGCTCAAGAGAAAATTTTCATCAAACGCAATACCGGAAAAGTGGCATTAAACGATTGCTCTGCGCAGGAGATCATTGTACAGACAAACACAGGAAATGTTACCGGCAAACTGCCCCACAATATGGTCTTTGCCGCCCACACAAATACAGGCAAAGTAGAAACCCCTACCATTCCCGTTGGGGAAATCGTCGGTGGGAGATGCGAAATTCGTACCAATACCGGTAATATTCAGTTTGTATAACAGATGACACAATTATAGAGAACAGACTTGCCTTCCTTTTGGGGTAGACAAGTCTGTTTTACATTATTTTTTCTTGCAGGTAAAGAGCTTGTTAAGCAGTACGCCACCTTTATCACACAGGACACCTAAGAAGGCACCCAAGATCAGGGAAATGCCCAGGTACACAAATACCATGGGAATCCCACCTTCCTCTGCACCGCCCAGAGCGGCAAAGGTGCTGAAGCAACCCATAAAAATGCCGGGGCAGAAATCCAGGAGTTTAAAATAAGAGACAATGCACATAATAAAGGTGATGACGGCGCACCATACACCCCAAGAGCCCAGTGCGGGAACCAATTCTCCCAAATAGAAACAGGATATGCCACAGGCAAGACCTACCATATTGGGGATCAGAGTTCTGCGCAGACCGACCCAGCCGTGAGAACCGGTGGAGAAATAGGTGGTGCAACCTGCAAAACCGGCCCAACTCAGTAGACCGAAGGAGGTGAGGGTTGCAATGGCGTGCCAGATTCCGCATAATATGGCGGTAGAAATGCTGAGTGCCAGCAAGAAAATGAATTTTTCGCGACGTTCGTTCTTTTTCATAGGGGAACCTTTCTGTTTTTATGTAATATACTCCACATCATACCATAGATTCCGGGAATATACAATACAAATTAGAATAAAAAAATTTTTCGCAAAAAAAGATAGACAAGTAAGACAATATTTGGTAGAATATACACACTATTGATAGACTTAAGGAGGTCTATACCTATGAAGTGCCCCTATTGCTCTTATTTGGAAAGCAAAGTTGTAGATTCCCGCCATTCTGACGAAGGTAACAGCATTCGTCGCCGCAGAGAATGTTTGTCCTGCCAGAAGCGCTTCACCACTTATGAAACCGTGGAGAGTCTCCCTGTGATCGTAGTCAAGAAGGACAACAGCAGAGAGCCCTTCGACCGTGAAAAGATCCTCCGTGGCATGGTTCGCGCCAGCGAAAAGCGCCCCGTATCCATTGCGGACATTGAATCTGCTGTTGCAGAGATCGAGCAGATCGTTCAGAATTCTCTGGATCGTGAGGTCAGCACCGATAAGATCGGCGAGCTGGTTATGGATCGCCTGAAGCAACTGGACGAGGTTGCCTATGTTCGCTTTGCTTCCGTTTATCGCCAGTTTAAGGACATCAACAGCTTCATGCGTGAGCTGACCAAGATTCTGGAAGAGAAGTAAGAATTACGAAATTATGAAAAAACTGACTTTATACACATTCATATTATTCTTGGTTGTAGCCGGAGTTGCTCTGCTAATGCATTTTGGGATCATTAAGCCCAAGTATACTCAGTACTCTCCCACTACAGCAACAACAACGGTGGCAACCACTGCCGAGCCTACCACAGAGCCTCCTACCACGGAGCCTCCCACAACAGAGCCCCCCACGACCACAGAGCCGGAGCCTGCTATTGAAAGTAGTGGAAAGACCGTTATCTATGAGGGTGTCTCCATTGATACCTACTATATTGACGGAGATAGTACGCTGATGGTTTTGGCATCGGATGTAGGGGAAGAGAGCACAGAAGAATACATCCCTCTGCTGGAAACTGCCGAGAATAGGGGCTATCCCATGTGGCAGGACGAGGAGCAGGATGTGCTGTATATTACCCCATCTGCAACGGCGTTTGAGATTCCCGAGGATGTAAACGTACCTGTCCTTATGTATCATGCAGTCAGTGATGATATGTGGGGAATCAGCGAACTGTTCGTTAGCCCCTCCGATATGGAAGACCAGCTTGCTTATCTGGTGGAAAATGGCTATGATCCCATTTGGTTCCAGGATCTGTCCCATGTTGAGGATTACGACAAGCCTGTGATCTTGACCTTTGACGATGGCTATGATGATAACTATACAGAGCTCCTGCCCTTACTGCAGAAGTACCAAGTCAAAGCCACGGTTTTCGTAATCGGTAACGCAATGGGCAAGTCCCACAAGATGACCGAGGAACAGGTAAAGGCCCTCTCCGATTCCGGTTTGGTTACCGTACAATCCCATGGCTATACCCACCACGACATGGATGTTATGGGAGAAGAGGAACTGGATTATGAGCTGGGAGAGACCTACCGCGTGATCACCCGTGTAACCGGCAAGATCCCCTCTGTTCTGTGTTATCCCACCGGAAAGTACAGTTCCCTGACCATCGATGTAGCACAGCGGTATTATAATTTCGCCCTTAAGATGAACGGCGGATTGTATAACACCTCCGGAAATGGCCCCTATGAGGTCAATCGCTACTACGTATCCCGCTATACGGATATTTACACCTTCGCTTCCTTTATTTCCGAAGCAGGCAAATAACATGATATGACAAATCCGCCTCCCCCGAGAAGGGGAGGCGGATCCTTTTCATTTATAGAGTAGATGACAACTTCCGACTCCGAAAATCCTGCCTTTTATTCTCCTTGTATAAGGAAAGGGGCGCAGTGCGCATCAATGGAAAAGAAAAGCAGGTAAGGAGTGGACAAGCCAAAGAAAGGAAAAGAGAAAAGTGAGGATAGAGAGGAGTTACGCACTGCGCCCGAGGGAGTAGGTGTAGGGATGATTTCCCCTAAGGGAGCTGCGTAGGGGTAGATTATTTGGAGAAGAAGAACATAACGGCAAACAGTGCGCCGATGATCCAGGTTCCGACCTTGATCTCTCTGATCTTGCCGGTGAACAGATGGATCACGATATAAGAGATCAGACCGAATGCGATGCCGTAAGAAATGTTATAGGTGAAGGGCATCAGGGTCATGGTCAAGAATGCAGGAACAGCGGAGCAGGGGTCTTCCCAATCGATGTCCTTGACTCCGCCGATCATGAGGATGCCTACATAGATCAGTGCGGCGGCGGTGGCACATTCGGGGATCATGGCTGCCACGGGGGCTAAGAATAGGGCTATGAAGAAGAACAGGGCAGTGAACAGTGAGGACAGACCGGTTCTGCCACCTTCTGCAACACCTGCAGAGGATTCTACGAAGGTGGTGACCGTAGAGGTACCGCAAATAGCGCCGGTGCAGGTGGCGATGGCGTCTGCCAGCATAGCTCTGTCCATCTTGGGAATATTGCCGTCCTTATCCACAAGACCGCCTACAGAGCAGGCTCCGTAGAGGGTGCCCAGGGTATCGAACATATCGACCATGCAGAAAGCAAGAGCTGTGGTTGCCACGGTAATGACAAAGTTACCCGTACCGTTTGCCTCGATGTAGGAACCAAACTTGAAACCTTCGGTGAAGACCTTACCAAAGGACATATTTGCAAAGTCCTTAAAGGGGCCGAAAACGTTTGCACTGAGGTTGGGAGCAATGCTGGTGTCATAGAAACCGCCAATGGTCACAAGACCGACTACATAGTAAAGGACAGCACCGCCGATAATACCCCACAGGACAGCACCTTTAACCTTCCGCTTGTTGAGGATGGCGATAATGAAAACTGCAAATACGGTGACCAGAATGGGCATAATTGCGGGCCAGGTAGCACTACCCAGGAAAACATTGAAAGAGTGCAGGTTGACCAGGGTTGCCACATCGTCTACTACAAGCCCGGCGTTCTGCATTCCCAAGAATGCAATGAACAAGCCGATACCTGCAGAGATAGCACCTTTAACAGCCTTGGGAATGGCGTTAAAGATCATTTTTCTTAGGCCGGTTAAAGTGAGGAGGATGAATAGCAGTCCGTCGAAGAGGACCAGAACCAGGGCATTTGCGTAGGAGAACTTTAGCCCCAGACATATCGTATATACGAAGAATGCGTTAAGCCCCATGCCTGAGGCCTGGGCGAGGGGCAGGTTGGCAAGTAGACCAATGAGAACGGTGCCGATTACGGCAGAGATTGCGGTGGCGATATAGACTGCATTGTAGTAGCCTTCGCCCAGTTCAGCGAACATGCCTGCATTGACCATCAGGATATAGGCCATGGCCATAAAGGTGGTCAATCCGGCAAAGAACTCGGTACGAACTGTAGTTTTTCGCTCTTTGAGTTTAAAGAACTTTTCCATAAGTGTCCCTCCTTAAAATATTTTGGTTGCGGAATCCGCTTCCATACCTGCAGTATAACAGAGGCAATCAGAAAACGCAAGGGGAAATTTGGTACAATACCTAAAATGCAAAAGGTGCACTATGCGAAATATGGCATAGTGCACAAATATAATCGAAAAAGATAAAGAAAAGTCGAAAATTCCAATGGAAATAAAAATATCAAAAAATGAAAGGGTTTTCATGACAAAAGATGAGAATGATTCTCAAAATAAAATGGAAAAGTTTTCTTTTATGCCTCGGCAATTTCCTTTCTCAGTTCCATTAGAGAAGACACGGTATCTACGTCGGTCAGTTCATTTTTGTGAATTTCTACAAGGAGGAGACGGTTTTTCTTTTCGCGGATAATGCAGTTTCCGCCCCGGTCTCCGGTAAGGGAAAGTAGGGCAGGGAAGAACTCTCGGGGGAATAAATTGGGATTGCCGTGGATGCCCTTATGGCAGGCACCTACAATAGAATCGGGGTGATCCCGCCATAGGGAAACGATCCGATCTACGGAGCTTCGGCGGAGTAGCGGTTGATCCGATACCATATATAAAATACCGTCACAGTCCAAGAGATATTCTGTGCCTAACTTTATGGTATGGCTGATCCCCCAATCGGGATGGTCATTGATGATTGTGTGGAAACCGAATTCCTTCGCCATGGATAGGACTTGGTCATATTGGGTCACGACCACAGTTTGCAGATCATGGGGTACAGCTTCCATAGCATGGCGGATCAGGGGTTTTCCGTCTACGAGGGCTGATAGCTTGTTCTCTCCGAAACGGGAACTGTTCCCTGCGGCCATGAGGACACAGCCGATTTTAAAATGTTTCATAAAAGATCCTCCAGGAATAATTAAACAAAGGTGGCGATATACTCTGTTTCAGCCCTTTTCCGCAAGTGCCTGATCAGCCAGGGTCAGGGGAAGGTAGAATTCCGTTCCCTCTTTCCAAGATGCCCACCTATAAATGTCCGGCCCGTTCAGCTCCGTAAAATCTCTGCATAGGCAGGGCGGTACCGCAGAGCGGAAAACTGAGACGGCATCGGGATACTGTTGTTTCAGAACAAAAATATGGGCACGACTGCGCCACTTGGGGACCAAATCATAAAATACCCCTTCTTTGCTCACAACGCGGATAAATCGATAGTCGGGACACAGAGTTGTGGGATTATATTGTACACGCTCTTCCATATAGATATTCCCTCCTTATGCGGGACGTATTCTTTATCGGGTGTATTGTACCGAAAAAGTTGGGATCTGTCAACGAAATCGACAAAATATTCTAAAATTCGACAAAAAAACCTTCGTATGGGAAATTTATAAAAGCCCTTGCATAAATGAAAAGAATATTGTATAATAGTTCATAAGGCGAAATATGATATTTTTTACTCGGAGGATACGTTATGGCAAAGCTATATTTTAAATACGGCACCATGGGATCGTCCAAGACTGCCCAGGCACTCATTACAAAATATAATTATGAGGAAAAGGGCATGTCTGTCTGGTTCCTTAAGCCCTCTGCCGATACCCGTGACGGACAGACGATCATCCGTAGCAGAGTGGGCTTACAGGCTCCCGCAGAGGTTATTGCACCGGATACGGATATTCTGGCCCGGTTCGAGTTCCAGAGTCATGTGGACGCCATTATTGTGGATGAATGTCAGTTCATGACTGCGGCACAGATCGACCAGTTACGACATCTTGTGGATGTGCGTAACGTCCCCGTACTGTGCTTCGGCCTGCGGACAGACTTTCTCAGCACTTTATTCGAAGGATCACGGCGCCTCTTTGAGGTTGCGGACACCATTTCCGAGATCAAGGCTATCTGCGATTGCGGAGCAAAGGCTACCACCAATGCCCGTATCGATTCCGATGGATACATTGTTACAGAAGGAGATCAGCTCCTTTTGGGCGGTAATGACCGCTATCTTGCCATGTGTCATAAGTGCTGGATCCGCAACATTCGCGAACATCGCAAAGTAAAATAAAAATAATTTATATACCTGAAAGGAGACACATTATGAATTGTCCTACCCCCCACATCAATGCTAAGCTGGGTGACTTCGGTCAGACCGTCCTCATGCCCGGCGACCCCCTCCGCGCTAAGTATATCGCTGAGAACTTCCTGGAGAACCCCGTTCTTGTAAACAACGTTCGTGGCGTTCAGGGCTACACCGGTACCTATAAGGGCGTTAAAATCA
>JAZREB010000074.1:0-6938 GCA_045660585.1 Faecousia sp.
CTACTTCTGTAAATGCGTAGCTGACATGAGCGGCGGCGGTATTGCCGTCCATTGTCTTGAGTTTTCTTGCCAAAATGAATACCTCCTAAAAGTATTGATTTACAGACAGATTCATTTTATCACTAAATCCTCGATTTGTAAACAACAAAAACAAGGAAACAGCAAAAAACTTCAAAATTCTTTTTGAGCTTATGCAATAGGGACTGGGAATAGGAAGAAATTTCATAGATACTCCGATTCTTTATAAAAATATCTTGTAATTTGGATCCTTTTGCAGTATGATACAATAGTATATCTATGGAGGTGATGCTGTGGCTACGAAAAAGACTCGTAAGAATCGCAAACGCAAGCCGTTGGCTCCGCCACTTTCTTTTTTGGATCGCAGTATTTACATCATCATTATGGTCTTGAGTTTTGCACTTTTTCTCGGAGCTATTTTGGCATTCTTATTTTGTGTGGAGGAAAAATACAGCACGGAACCCAGCGTGATTGCCTTTTCTTTCGGTGCGGGATGCTTTGGGTTTATTCCGTTGTTGTTATTCATTGGTATGTTTCTCAACAAAAATTTACACAAGAGGAGAAAGATCTGTTTTCTCAGAAATACCCCGAATATTCCTATAGGTAGGTGACACCATGATATCCAGAGTAGAATCTCTTGGCTTAGACGGCATACAGGGCTATCCCGTTTTGGTAGAATGTTTTATATCAAACGGCTTACCGGCCTTTGATATTGTTGGCTTGCCGGACACAGCGGTCAAGGAATCCCGTGAGAGAGTCCGTGCCGCCATTAAGAATTGCGGATTTAAGTTCCCCGTGGGACGGATCTGCTTAAATTTAGCCCCTGCGGATACCAAGAAGAGTGGTACCATTTATGACCTTCCCATACTCTTATGTATTTTGGCGGCTTCCGGTTTTTGTAAATTACCGAAGCAGAGAGCTGCATTTCTGGGTGAACTGAGCCTGGAAGGAAAGCTACGCCCCGTGCGGGGTGTTCTCCCAATGGCCATTGCGGCGCAAAAGGCAGGCTTTGAGATCCTCTTTGTTCCTGCGGAAAATGCCCGTGAAGCTACATTGGCAGGGAATATCCGTGTCGTTGGTGTCTCAGATGTGAGTCAACTGGTTTCGACCTTCCGTGGGGAGACTACCATGCCCTTTGAGATTCCGTGGGTTCCTGAAATCAAGGATCGGGTCAGCTATGACTTTTCCGATGTGAAAGGTCAGATGCTTGCGAAGCGGGTTTTGGAGATCGCCGCAGCCGGAGGGCACAATGTCCTTCTGGTAGGCCCTCCCGGATCCGGTAAGAGTATGCTCGCAAAACGACTGCCTTCCATTTTGCCTGATATGACTATGGAAGAAACCTTGGAGGTAACCCAGATCCATTCTATTATGGGACTTCTTCCACCGGAGGCTCCCATTGTGAATCAGCGCCCCTTCCGATCCCCACATCATACTATCTCTTCTGCGGGATTGGTTGGGGGTGGCACCATGCCGAAGCCCGGGGAGATATCCCTTGCCCACAAGGGCGTGTTATTCCTGGACGAAATGCCGGAATTTAAAAAAGAAGCATTGGAAGTTATGCGGCAACCCTTGGAAGAGGGAGTCGTCACCATTAGCCGTGTGAATCACACATCTACTTTTCCCAGTGCTTTCCAGTTGATCTGTGCCATGAATCCCTGTAAATGTGGCTGGTTCGGACATCCTTCCGGACGTTGTGTCTGCACAGACCAATCTGTTAAGAATTATCACTCTCGGATTTCCGGCCCTCTTTTGGATCGCATAGACCTTATCATCGAAGTTCCTTCTTTGGAGTTCCGGGAATTAAACACTGAGATCCCTGCAGAAAGCTCTGCAGAGATCAAGGTTCGTGTCGACCAGGCCAGATCCACACAGAGGCTTCGTTTCTCCGGCACGAAAATCTCCTGCAATGCCCAAATGCAAACTAAGGAGCTTCGCAATTATTGCAACTTATCCGAACCCTGCGCAGCCCTTATGGAGGCGGCTTTTGAATCCCTTGGACTTACGGCAAGAAGCTATGACAGGATCCGTAAGGTTGCCAGAACTATTGCGGATTTAGACTTTTCCCCGGAGATTCGGCCCGAACATATTGCAGAGGCCGTACAATACAGATCATATCAATTTTCACAAAGGTAGGATATTATATTATGAATGAAATGTTTTTACTGAAATTAGGCGAGATCGTTCTCAAGGGTGGCAACCGCTTCCAGTTTGAAAATCGCCTCAAGACCAATATCTCTCGCCGTATGCGCCCCTTTGGCGACTTCCGTATTTCCATCGTCCAGTCTACGGTTTATGTAGAGCCCGAGAATGAGAATTGCGATCTGGACGGTGCATGGGATGCTTGCCATTATATTTTCGGCGTTGTCAGCCTGTGCCGTTGCCGTCCCTGTGAGAAGAACCAGGACAAGATCTTCGAGACTGCTCTGGCTTATCTGGGAGACGACCTTCGTGCTGTTCGCTCCTTCAAGGTAGAGTCCAAGCGTTCCGATAAGCGGTATCCTCTGACTTCTATCGGCATCTCTCAGGACATCGGTGGCAGATTGGCAGAGGCTATCCCTGAGCTGGAAGTAGATGTCCATAAGCCCGATTACACCGTATATGTAGAGGTTCGTGACCGTGCCGCTTATGTCCATGGCCCTGCAGAGCAGGGGGCAGGTGGCCTTCCCACCGGTGTTGGTGGTCGTGCAATGGTTCTGCTTTCCGGCGGTATCGATTCTCCCGTAGCAGGCTATATGATCGCTAAGCGTGGTGTTGAACTGGAATGTGTCCATTTCTTCTCCTATCCCTACACCAGCGAACTGGCAAAGGACAAGGTTCTGGAGCTTGCTCGTCTTATGACTCGTTACTGCGGCAGAATGACCGTCAACGTAGTTGGCTTTACCGAGATCCAGGAAGCCATCCGCGATAATTGCCCCGAAGAATACTTCACCCTGATCATGCGCCGCTTTATGATGAAGATTTCCGAGCGGATCGCAAGAGACCATGGCTGTGAGGCTCTTGTTACCGGTGAGAATCTGGGTCAGGTTGCATCCCAGACTATGCAGGCTATGGCTGTTACCGGTGCGGCTACCACTCTGCCTATCTTCCAGCCTCTGATCGGTATGGATAAGGAAGAAATCGTTACCATCGCCCGTAAGATCGGTACGATGGAGACATCTATCCTGCCTTATGAGGATTGCTGTACTGTATTCACTCCCAAGCACCCCAAGACCAAGCCCACTATTTCCGGTGTGGATAAGGCTTGCGAAAAGTTGGACTTCGATGCTCTCATCGAGCGTGCTCTGCAGAATACGGAGCTTGTAAAGGTTCGTTACAATGGATGAGGCTCGTCAACTGATTACTGTTCTCACAGAGAAGGGAATGACTCTCGTAACTGCAGAGAGCTGTACGGGAGGCCTTTTAGGAGCTATGCTTACGGAGGTTCCCGGTGCGTCCAAGGTTTATTTAGGTGGGATTATTTCTTACGCCTACGAACTAAAAGAGCAATGCCTCGGGGTAGATCATAGCCTGTTAGAAGAAAAAGGGGCTATTTGCTCTGAAGTTGCTCGGCAGATGGCGGAAGGTGCCCGTGCACGGCTGGTTGCTGATTATGCACTTGCTGTTACGGGCAATGCAGGCCCGGGCACCGATCCCAAGAATCTCAATGTGGGGGAGATCTACATTGCCTGTGCCGGAGCCGATGGCTGTGTTGTCAGCCGACTGGATCTGCAAGGAGACAGGAATCATAATCGAATCATAGCATGTCGAGAAAGCATAAAACAAGCATATTTTAAGGTAGCTTCAGAATTATAATCGATTACATGACGCTCCGTCCGAATTAGGATGGAGCGTTACATGTTTTTTGGAGAAAAAGGACAAAGTGTTTGTATAATTATCATAATTTCGGTTGACATTTATAAGAAACAGTGGTACGATATATCCATATTACCGAAGGGAATTATCGGTAAAATGAATGGAGGATACAAAATGTCTAAAAGAGCAACAAAACTCATGGCAAAGCTCATCTGCATGGCACTGGTGATCATTACTCTGGTAGCTTGCATTGCTCCCGCTTCTGCCGCAACCCCCAATTCTACCAAGAGTGCTAAGGCAACCTTGGCCTACACCCTCAAGGGTCTGCCCCTTGGACGTGCTGTCCAGAACTTCTACATGGGTTCTACCTACATCTATATCACTCAGCGTGTAGATGCTACCACCTATGTCTCCCGTCTGAAGATGGACAAGACCAACAAGGTTGCAAATTACGTTGACCGCATGACCTTCACCAACTGCGGCCATGGTCAGAGCCTTGACATGTACACCTATAAGGATGTCAACTACATGTACATGGGCTGTAAGTCTGATGAAGACAGTGGCTACAACTGGTCTCTCCAGATCGCTCGTATTAAGTACGAAGCCGGTAAAACCTATAACTACACCCAGCTTTCCCGTTTCACCTACATGAACTATGCAAACGGTACTGCATACCGTATGGGCGATACCTATCGTGTAGCAGCCGCTGTCTGCGGTGATACCACCGTTTTCCGTATCCAGACCAAGAACAGCTCCAAGGTCAACTACTCTGCATACAGCACTGAGGCGCTGAACAAGCTGCTTGATAAGAACAAGACTGTTGATATGCGTACCTCCGGTGCTAAGAAGGCTCACCTGTGGACCAACGTCCAGTCCGGTAGCTCCATCATCCGTCCCAACGATTCCTTCCAGGGTATTGACCTGTTCTCCAAGGCTCGCATCTACCTGTCCGGTGGCGCACACGGCGATACTCCCCAGATCGCTAAGATCAACAGCTCCGGCACCTACAAGAAGCTGGTCAAGATCAGCAACGTTGGCAAGCTGGAGATCGAAGGCATTCAGTGCAAGGACAGCAAGGTTTATTTCCTGATCGTTCCCGGCACCACCGCCGCTGAGAAGAAGAACCAGCACAAGATCTACTACCTCAACGAGTCTGTATTTGACTGATCCCTTCTATAGAAGATCATACTGTATAAAATGAATAGTCCCCTTAGTATGGAGAATCTTCCGTGCTAAGGGGATTACTATTACACTTGGAGGATATGCTATGATAAAAAGAATTTTGCCATGTTTACTGCTAATAACACTGCTGATATCCTGCATTCCGGCATTTTCGCATCAGGCAAATGCCGCTACCTATTCTGACAGTCAGTGGGATGCTCTGGTCGAAAATTACCGTGCTTCTTTTTGCGGCAACGATACTGTAGATTGGTCAGATCCTGAAATTCAGAAAATTGTTGGAGTGAAGAATTCTTCGGGAATCAGCACATCAGGCATTTCTTACAATGGTGGAAAGTACTGGATGGATCTGGAAAATAATCGAAATAACCCTAACAGGGTATTCGGTAGTCAGGATATTTCTATCTCCATTCCCAGTGATACCATGCGTAAGCAGTTGGTCTATTTGTGCTATATGGCAAATGCCTATGGTACACCGGGCGCAAGCTACTCCTATAAAGATGAAAACGGTGTCGTGCAGACTCTGGAGCTCTACCGAAACGAAGAACTGCGTAGTGCCATATTCTACGGTTTGGAAAAAGCTATGACCTTCTTCAATTATGAAGCGTGGGATAAACAGCACACAGGTGCGGCTTCTACTACCAACTATAACTGGTGGGATTGGACATATGGCGGACAGAAAGAGATCTTGCAAACCTTACTGATCCTTTATCCATTCCAAAATTCCAGAGAGCAACAGATCAGTGATTCCTTGAATGCAACTTGCCTAAAACTTTTGGATGCCATTCGCCCCAATAATACAGGGAAGACCGATAATACCAGTATCGGCTACCGTCGTGTTCGTTTAGGAGTGACACCGATGATCGCCGCCCTGACTAAGAACGAAAAGCTCATGGCAGAGACCCTAACCAATTTGGTGGATTTTCTGGAGGATGATCCTTCTAAACGGGATGGGGTAAAATCCGATTATTCCTATATCTGCCATTTTTACTATCCAATGGAAGGAACCTATGGCACCGATGTTTTGGGCAATCGTATTATTGGTGCCTATTCTGTTTTGGCAGGGACAGCTTTTGAGCCTGATTCGGATTTGCGGATCAATCAGTTCAGGTGGATCATGGAGACATTCCGTCCCGTTATCCATAATGGTGTCCTGTTGGCCATGAACAGTGGACGATTCCCCAATTCCGGTCAATCTTATGCAGTGGAAGCCCTGAAAGCCGCACTGCGCCTAATTGGATGCTTTGGAGAAAGTGAGGATCTGCGACTGAAACAGTTCATTCGTTCTATGGTGCTCCAAGACACGGAAACCAAGACGGAAAAGGCATATAGCTCTTTTGCGGTTTCTTTGGGAGAGGTAAATTTGGTGCAGACACTGAAAGAAATCGTTATGGATAACACTATTCCCGCTGCAAATGAGGAATATGCCCATATGCGATACGCTACGGACAGAGCGGTTCAGCACAGGGAGAACTATACCGTTGGTATTGCGATGAGTTCTATCCGTATCGGCCCCTATGAGTGTGTCAACGGATGTAATCGCTACGGCTGGCATACCGGTGACGGTATGGTGTATGTCTATAATGATACGACCCAATATAACTATGACCAGTACGGTGGTACGTTCCAACGATTTGCGAATATGTACCGTGTTCCCGGTACCACAGAGGAAGACGCTACTCTCAGACAGCCTTGGAGTGAACGTGCACCTTATTTTACAGGTATGACTTACACCCATAACGAGGCGGCGGGTAAGGATGACTGGAAACAGGATTATGACGAAGACGGTACGAAAGCCTGTAGTTTTGTCGGCGGTGTAGAACTCAATGGGGAATATATTACAGCCGCTATGGAATTTGAGGCCTATAGCTGGACAGAAGAGGAATCCCGTCAGGAACTGATTAAGATCCATAATTCCGCACAGCCCGATGAATATGCAGAACGGAATA
>JAZREB010000075.1:0-1536 GCA_045660585.1 Faecousia sp.
AACGACATGGCTACGATCCGACTTCTTGTATACAGGTGGGGACTACACAATGGATCCGGGAGCGGAGGATAGCTACGGCATCTGCTTGGGGACAACAGCCGTTTCTCGAGCCTATGCGGATGCAGAAGAGGATGAGAACCACCCCCTGTCCTATGATCCCTCTCAGGCAGAGATTGTGGAGGTTCGCTTCAAAACCCATGACCTGACAAATTCGCACGGGAAGATGCCCGCGTTGCAACTCATTGCCATGCAGGAAACCGGGGGCGTAAGCTCTGAAAATTCCACGGCGTATGCTTCCTTCACGATTACGGACGGACAATGGCAAACTGTACGGATCCCCATCAATGACAGTCTGAAAGCGGCGGATTATTTGAAGTCCTTGGGAATTCGATTCCTCCACACAAAGAGTCGGACGGCCGGTGCCTTTGGGAAGATCGTTGTGGACTATATCTACGTTGGACAGGAATCGGATGCGCCTTCTAATTTCTTCGTGGACTTTACCAACACGGATAGGGATCAGGAACGATATCTGAGCCAGACCTACGGCAATGTAAACCTGGATGTAGGGGGATGGATGCAGAATTCCAGACTTGCCCAACCGGTGTTTTCTTCTTCAGATGGTGGAAGCATGACCTTGCATGCCACACCGGAGGCCAATAGGGGATCTCTGTATGTGCAGGCTTCTCCCTCCATCAGCGATTGCCTCACCATGGAGTATGATACCAAGAACGCCGAAGTGGTCCAGTTCCGCTTTAAGCTGAAAAATTTCAAGGCATATGACGTGGCGAAGGCGACCCTTTATTTCTACAGTACCGTAAAGTCCCATCCTCTTGGCTCGGATACAATTCGAAACGCGGGAACGGATGTATACTACCTTACCGCGGAGGAACTCAACGGTGATACCTATATTACCGCCACATTCCCTGTGAGTCAGGCAGTTAAGGCAGCGGAAAAGATTACAGCCCTTCGTTTGCAGTTTGCCGGCATAGAAAGTATCAGCTCCGCTCAAACAGGTGTGATCACAGTGGATTACATCTATGTAGGCCCTGTGACATTCGTACCTACGGGAAGTGCGACTGTTACATATCTGGACGGAGACGGAGCGACTTTGGCTACCCAAACAGTGGTCAAGGGCACGGCGGCTTCTTATACGGGCTCTCAGCCTACTAAGACAGCAACAGAGGAATCTCACTATATATTCATGGGCTGGGATAAGGATTTGTCTGCGGTGAGCGGGGATATGACCGTTACTGCGCAGTTTAAGGAAGAAGCCCATAGCTATACCGACGGTTTGTGCTCTTGCGGCAAGGTCGGTACTCCGCCCCCTGTGGAGGAAGGAACCTGGAAACTGGGACATTCCCTGAATTTGGCAAGTGACATTTCCGTGAATTTGGTGATTCCCGAGACATTCTTAGAGGGCTTCGATATGACCACAGTCTATGTGGAGACAGAGGTGGATGTTTAGGAAGGGAATACCAAGACGGAAACCCAAAAAGTTAAGATTCTGCCTGTAGCCGGGGGGAACTTCTATTACTT
>JAZREB010000076.1:0-12259 GCA_045660585.1 Faecousia sp.
CGTAGATAGTTCTTATTCTGTTAACGCATTGTTAAACAAGCATTTGATCGAAGAAGCCGGTAGACTCAACGTAATCGGCAGACCGATCTTATATCGCACAACTGCAGATTTTCTGCGTACCTTCGGACTCCAATCCTTGGACGAGCTTCCCGAGATCGAGAAAATGGAATTCGGCAAGCGAGAATTACCCCGGGAGATGTTAGAGGGGCAAGAAGGGGACACACCCCCGGTCGCAGATGCTAATGAATTAAAGGACGGTGCAGACAATGAGTAAAAATGTATCCGAGGTATTAAATGCCTCCTTAGCCAGAATCAGAGATATGGCAGATGCCAACATGGTAGTTGGCCAGTCTATCGTTGTAGGGGATACCACGATCATCCCTGTTTCCAAGATTACTGTTGGACTTGCGTCCGGTGGTGCAGATCTTGCTAACAAGACAGCCGGTTTGGATGCCAGCTTTGGTGGCGGTATTGGCTGTGGTGTCAGCTTATCTCCTGTTGCGTTTATCATCCTCCAGGGTGAGCGTATTCGTGTAGTTCCTGTGGATGAGCCCGCTAAATCTGCTACAGACCGCTTGGTAGAACAGCTTCCCAGCCTCATTGACAAGCTGTCCGAGGTCGTCAACAATTATATCCCGGCTAAAAAGACTGCCGAGGTAGAGGAGACCGAAATTTAATATTTCATTGAGCGCATATGTTTTTCATCTTCGGGAAATCTAATCTCGGTGATGAAAGATGAAATATGTATTCAGCAGGGCGGCGGCACTATTTCTTGTCGCCGCCATTTTTGCCCTTACTGTACAAGCTACGCCTCAACTTTCCGCTTCCTGTCATATTCTTATGGACGCAGACACCGGCATGATTATATCCTCTAATCAGTGTCATAAACGCGCACTGATTGCAAGTACGACCAAAATTATGACCGCTGTTGTGGTGCTGGAGAATATGGCTCCTACTTCGCAGATCGTCGTTCCTACAGAATCTGTGGGAGTAGAGGGATCTTCTATGTATCTTAAAGAAGGGGAATGTTTAACGGTTCTTGATCTTTTATACGGGCTCTTACTCCATTCCGGCAATGATGCGGCAGTTGCATTGGCTGTTGGTTGCTGTGGATCTGTCCCAGCCTTCGTCAATAAGATGAATGAGAAAGCCCAAGAACTGTCTCTTCAGAACACCCACTTTGAAAACCCAAACGGCTTAGATGGGAAAGAGCATTATTCTTCGGCCTATGATTTAGGCTGTCTTACAGCCTACGCTTTAAAAATCCCGGAATTTCGTCAGATCGTATCCTGTAAGACCATCCAAATTGGGACTCGTTCCTTGCGGAATCATAATCGTCTCCTCTGGATGGAAGAAGGTATCATCGGCGTGAAAACCGGTTATACAAAAGCGTCGGGGCGTATCTTGGTTTCTGCCATGGAATATCAGGGTCGCACCATGATTGCGGTAACCATAAATGACGGCAACGATTGGCAGGATCACTTATCTCTATATCAATACGGAAAGACTTGCTATAAAGACCGCATTCTCATAGAAAAGGGCTCTTTCTTGGGGGATCTTCCCTTGATGGAGGGCACAAAAGGATTTCTCTACAGCGAAGAGCGCCTTTCTGCATGTCTATTGGATGGGGAACAGCCCTTGTTTCGGATAAAATATCCCCTATATCCTATGGGATCTACAGGGATTTCACAGATAGATGTTTATATCGGGAATCTATATATCGGTAGGATTTCCGCACATTGGGAGGGAACTTACAATGGAACGACTACAAAAAATCATAGCCTCCCACGGAGTCTGCTCACGTCGTACCGCTGAGCAGTGGATCAAAGATGGACGTATTACTGTCAATGGTCTTATTGCATCCCTGGGAGATTGCGCAGAAGACGAGGATGTAATTGCCATTGACGGCAATCCTTTGCCCCCTAAGAGTGAGCATGTCTATATCATGCTCCATAAGCCCAGGGGTTACGTTACTACCTTAAAGGATGAAAAGGGGCGCCCTACGGTGGCACAGTTGGTAGATTGCGGCTGTCGCGTCTATCCTGTGGGACGATTAGACTATGATTCCGAAGGACTCTTATTATTTACCAACGACGGTGCATTTGCCGATTATATGATGCATCCCAAAGGACAGATTGCCAAAACATACCATGTAACTGTCAGAGGCGATCTGGACGGGGCAGAAGAACGTCTTCGTCGCCCCATTGTGTTAGATGGTTATCGGATCAGACAGCCTATTGTCCGAAAATTAAGAGATGATGGACTCAAGGCTCGTTATTGTATCACGATCTTTGAGGGTAGAAATCGTCAGATCCGCAGAATGTGCGAAGCCGCCGGCCTTCAAGTATTACGTCTGTGTCGCATATCGGAAGGGACCTTGTCCTTAGGAGATCTCTCGGTGGGGAAGTGGAGATATCTCACATCCCAAGAACTCCAAGCTCTACATAAGGAGCATTCTTATGGAAAATAACATTTTTGACATCATCGAGGAAAAACTCCCGGGTCTATCTAAGGGGAAACAGCAGATCGCTACATATATTTTACAGAATCCAAACGAAGCCGCTTTTCAAACTGCGGCGCAAATCGGAAAAACAGTCAAAATTTCCGAATCCTCTGTTGTTCGTTTTGCAGGGGATTTGGGATTCAAGGGCTATCCCGAATTCCAAAAGACTCTGCAACACGTTGTGAAATCTCGCTTGCAGACAGGGAACACTTCTTCTAAAACTTCCAATCCGGTAGATTGTGGGGAGTTTTCAGATTCCGACATAGCTTATTTTGCACAACCGCTGAGTCTGAGTCATACAGTCTGCATCCTTGCTACTCCCATTGGACAATTGTTAGTTCCTTACTGTAAGTTGGGGGTTGAATTAATCGGGAATACTTCGATCATACCTTCTGCCACCTCCGAGGATGAACTGTTTAGATATCTCGGGCAGATCACACCGGGGGATCTTGTTTTATTCTTCCGGCTTGGCACTATTCCTGCTATACAGCGCTTTGCATTAGAGCAAGCAAGACATATGGGAGCGCAGATCCTTTTAATTACAGATAACCCTTCAGAGGATATAACCACCCTTGCAGATAGGGTATTGGTTCTGCCCAATATATCATGCAGTGACCTGCCTGATATTTCTCGTGGTTTATCCCTGCTACACAGAGTATTTTCTCTACTCATGGAAGAGAGAGGAAATACAATTACGAAACAAAAGAAAGTCATCGAGGAGATACGGAATGTCTATAACAACTATGGAAAATCAGTCCTATAATTTGATTGTTATCGGAGCCGGTGCCGCAGGCTTATTCTCCGCTGTTATTGCCGCCCGGAGTGGGTTAAAAGTCCTCATTTTAGAGCGAAATGACCGCATCGGTAAAAAGTTAGCCATAACAGGAAAAGGTCGTTGTAATGTCACCAATGACACCACAACAGAAGAGGTGCTGAAGAATATTCCTCGTAACTCTCGTTTCCTTTATAGCTCTATTACTGCATTTCCACCGGATAGGGCAATGTCCTTTTTTGAAGAAAACGGCTGTCCTCTGAAAGTAGAGAGAGGGAATCGTGTATTTCCTCAATCGGATAAATCCGCAGATGTGATTTCTGTATTTTCTCGTCTTCTGGATAAGCTCCCCATTACACTGAAACGCTGTCGTGCCAATAAATTGCTCACAAATCAGGGTAAAATTTCCGGCGTGTCTACAGATCGTGGTGAATTTTTGGCAGATAAAGTCATCCTTGCAACAGGTGGAGCCTCCTATCCCTTAACAGGCTCCACAGGAGACGGATACGCTATAGCACAGGCCTTGGGTCATACAGTTGTTCCGCCTACCGGATCTCTTGTCCCTTTGGTCAGCAGTGACGAATGTGCCGAAATGCAAGGATTATCCCTGCGTAATACTGAGCTCAGACTCCTTGACAAAAAAGGCAAAGTGGTCTTTAAAGACTTTGGTGAGCTGTTATTTACCCATTTTGGGATTTCCGGCCCTATGGCATTGTCTGCATCTGCCCATTTAAAAGAAGGACAGAACTATGAAGTGTCCTTAGACCTGAAACCTGCCTTAGATGAAGGAAAATTAGATGCACGGTTCCTCCGTGATTTAGAGAAATATTCCAACCGTTCCATGGAGAATGCTCTTGCGGATCTGTACCCACATTCCATGATCCCTGTGATCCTAAAGAAGGCGGGGATCCCCCTTGATTTAAAAGCTCATTCTTTAACCAAGACCCAGCGTAGAGAGCTTTTAATGCAGACTAAGGCGTTTAAGATTCCGGTTTTAGGGACTCGACCTGTTGAAGAAGCCATCATTACAAGAGGCGGAATCACGGTGAAAGAAGTAGATCCCAAGACCATGGAATCTAAACTGGTTCCGGGGCTATATTTTGCAGGAGAGATCTTGGATTGTGATGCCTATACCGGCGGATTTAATCTACAGATCGCATGGTCTACAGCCTACGCCGCCGCCATAGCATGTACAGAAATTTCCAAATAACATTCGTTTTATTTTAAGATCTATACCGAATTCCTGTTGACAAAATAAGTCCTATGGTTTATAATATTAAAAGTTTTATATTGGAGTAAATATATGAAAAAACAGGTTTATTCCGTGGCCATTGATGGCCCTGCCGGTGCAGGCAAGAGCACCATTGCTCGTCGTGCGGCGGCACATCTTGGTTTTGTATATATGGATACCGGTGCCATTTATCGCACAGTTGCTTACGCAGTGCTTAAGGCCGGCATTGATCCCAAGGATAGCACAGCCGTAGCCGACCATTTGTCCACCATTACCATCGTTCCTGTTTGGGACGAGTCCGGTGTACAGCATATGCTCCTGTGTGGAGAGGATGTTTCCGGCTATATCCGTTCTCCTGAGGTTTCTCAGAATGCTTCGGTGGTAGCGGCAATTCCTATGGTACGTGCTTTCCTCTTAGAGACACAGCGTTCTGTGGCCAGAGAATATTCCGTACTTATGGACGGACGGGACATTGGTACCGTGGTTCTCCCCAATGCTGATGTTAAGATTTTCCTTACCGCCTCTGCAGAGGTTCGTGCTAAGAGACGCTGGTTAGAATTGCAGGAGAAAAATGCCCCCGATACCTATGAGCAGGTCTTAGAAGAATTGATCCTCCGTGATCGACGGGATTCTGAGCGTGAGATCGCACCCCTCCGTCAGGCAGAAGATGCGATTTTAGTAGATACTTCCAATATGAACTTAGAAGAAAGCATTTCCGCTGTAATTTCTACAGTGCGGGAGGCATGTGGTTTATGAGTAGCAATGACCCCAAAAGCGGAATCTGCTCCCAGGGAGCTTATAAATTCATTGCCGCAGTGGCCAGAGTTTGTCTCAGGATCTGTCACCCCGTTATCCGTATTCGGGGGTTAGAGAATATTCCTGACGGACCTGCGGTTCTGTGTGCAAATCACAGCGCATTTTCTGATCCCATATGGATCATTGCATTCTCTCGTTTAGTGAGAATTCCTCGCACCATGGCTAAGAAGGAGCTTTTTAACAGTTCTTTCGGCAAATGGCTCTTTACCTTTATTGCGGCGTTTCCCGTTGATCGTGGAAATACCGATATCGTAGCCATTAAAACTGCCATTCACACCCTGAAAGAAGGGAACAAGCTGGTTATCTTCCCCGAAGGCACTCGCGTAAAGAAAGGGAAGACCGTCGAGCCTCATTCCGGCGCTGTTTTGATTGCTCATCGAATGAAGGCCCCCATTGTTCCTATCTATTTATCTACGAAAAAGGGATTGTTCCGACCTGTTGATCTGGTATTCGGCACACCCTATGTAGCCGAATTCAACGATCCCAAGCCCGATGCCGCCGCATTACAGCAGGCATCCAATGACATGATGGCTAAAATCTATGCAATAGGGGATAAGAGCCATGGAAATTGATCGTAATTCGGACAACCATATTTTAATTGCGAAGACCGCAGGTTTCTGCTACGGAGTCCGACGTGCTGTAGAGCTGGTTCAGCAAGCCGTTGCAGAAGGGAAGCAGGTCTATACCTTCGGCCCTATTGCACATAACCGCCATCTGGTTTCTTATTTCGAGGAACGGGGAGTATGTGTAGCTACCGATCCCATGGATATTCCAAAGGGCTCTACTGTGGTTATTCGTTCTCATGGTATTCCTCGTCGCAGTTACAAAGAACTGCAAGAACGTGAAGTAGAAATCATAGACGCAACATGCCCCTCTGTAAAACGGATCCATGGTTTGGTATCTGCGGCAGAGGAGGAGGGGCGTATCCCCATCATTATCGGTACCCCCACCCATCCCGAAATCGTCGCAATTGCAGGATGGTGTGAGTCACCTTTTATTTTCCCCGATGACGAATCTTTGGAAATTTGGCTCAATTCCGACCCCAAAAACCGTGAATTGCCCATCACTATGGTCAGTCAGACCACCGGAACGCAAAAATTATGGGAAAATTGCAAAAAAAATATAAAAAAGGTGTGTACAAATTACAAAATATTTGATACAATATGCAAAGCGACGGAAAATCGTCAAACTGAGGCAGCTAACATCGCCGCACAGGTGGATATGATGATCGTTGTTGGAGATCAAACCAGCTCCAACAGCAAAAAGCTGGCTCTCATTTGTAACCGCCACTGTTCCAATGTAATGCTCATAGATAATGGTTCGGATATCGAACCGGAGCAGATGGGGCGGTATCATAAAATTGGTATCACAGCGGGCGCTTCAACGCCGGCGTGGATAATAAAGGAGGTCAAAGACACTATGAGCGAAATTAAGAATGTTGATGTTGTTACGGAGGAGAGCTTTGAGGCTTTGCTTGAAAACTCCATCAAGACTTTGAATACAGGAGATAAGGTTCTTGGTACCGTAACCGCAATCGGCAGCACCGAGATTCAGGTGGACCTTGGTACTAAGCACGCCGGCTATATCCCCTATGACGAAGTCAGCGCAGATCCCACTGTTAAGCCCGAGAACATCCTGAAGAAGGGTGACGAGATCGAAGTATTCGTAGTTCACGTCAACGATCAGGAAGGCACCGTAATGCTCAGCCGTAAGAAGCTGGAAGGCATTAAGGTATGGGACGATGTCGAGGCAGCTTACGAGAACAAGACTGCAGTCGAAGGCATCATCACCGAAGAGAACAAGGGCGGCATCGTCGCCAATGTTAAGGGCGTTCGCGTATTCATCCCCGCATCCCAGTCCGGTATTGCTAAGGGCGGGGAGCTGTCCGCACTGAAGGGCCAGACCGTTAAGATGAAGATCACCGAGTTCAACCGCCAGCGTCGCAGAGTTGTTGGCTCCATCCGTGCTGTCAACTACGAAGAGCGCAAGGCTGCTTCCGAGAAGATCTGGAACGATATCGAAGTCGGCAATCAGTATCACGGTGTTGTTAAGTCCCTGACCAGCTACGGTGCATTCGTTGACATCGGTGGCGTTGACGGCATGGTTCATGTTTCCGAGCTGTCCTGGGGCCGCGTAAAGAACCCCGCTGAGTTGGTTAAGGTTGGCGACGAGATCGACGTATACGTCATGAAGGTCGACGCAGAGAAGAAGAAGATCTCTCTGGGCTGCAAGACCGAAGAGGGCAACCCCTGGAACAAGATCGCTCTGAACGACGTTGTTACCGTTAAGATCGTTAAGCTGGTAGACTTCGGTGCATTCGCACAGGTTCTGCCCGGCGTTGACGGCCTGATCCATATCTCCCAGCTGGCTGACCGCCGCGTAGAGAAGGTTTCCGACGTTCTCACCGAGGGTCAGGAAGTAGAAGCTAAGATCATCGAGCTGGACGTTGAGAAGAAGCGTATCTCCCTGTCCATCCGTGCTCTGCTGGCTCCTGCTGCAGTAGAAGAAGAGGCTCCCGTAGAGGAATAATTTCCTTTATCTAAACCCCTTATAAATTTTTTAGGCTGTCTTACTTGTGGTAGGACAGCCTATTCTTATTTTGCAATGAAAAATAACCCCCACCTGCAGTTTCCTGTAAGTGGGGGATTTGGTTTATAGGATTCTATTTTTCTAATCAGAGAAGATTAGTTGTTAGTAAAGAAAGCCTTTGCAGTATCGGAGTAGGAGAACAGAGCCTTACACAGAGTAAGGAGGTCTCCGGTTCTTCCGTTACCGTAGGTGTCTGCGCTGTAAACCATGGTGGGGGAAACACGGGTATTTCCGTCATATACAGCAACAGAAACAACGCTTCTCAGTTCGGAAGCCAGAAGAGTATCTACATCAAATGCATACCAGTTGTTATTTACATTGTAGAGCTGGGGACCGCTAACTACCTTATTTACGGTATTGCCGTAAATATCCTCGTAGCTGACACGGAGAGTCAGGGCGTCTACATTGCCGGAGAACTTGGAAACATTGAAGACATACTTCAGAGTGACCTTGCTGTTGAGATCCAGAGCCTTACCCTGCCAGGTAACGGTGGGAGAAGCAAGATCGTCCAGAATCTGATTGTTGTTACCGAAGGTAACCTGTTCCAGATCGGACAGAAGAGCAATCATCTCAGCGGTGAGGGAAGCATCTGCCAGAGCGTCGGTTCTGTAGCCCTTGTAGATCTGAGCCTTTGCACCGTAGCGCAGGAGTTCAGCGCACAGAGCCTTCAGCGTTTGGGCGGCATCAACCTTGCTGAGCTGGGTATATGCATAGTCTGCAATGCTGTAGCTATCTACATTGGATACATAAGCGGTTGCACCCTTGGTCATATGGAGAGTTGCGTCGATCTTGTTATTGATCTGGACAGCATTGATACCATCAAGAGTGAAGTAGTAGTAATTACCCTTCAGTTCAGGCTGGATTTCAATGGTAGTATTGCCGGTATAGGTGTTTCCGCTATAGCTGGGGATACTGCAGGAGAGATAGAAGGAATCATAGCCGGACAGGAGCTTTGCTTCTACAGCATAGTTCATGGAGATGTCACTTGCCAGATTCAGAGTATGACGGATAATGATAGCGTTGTCAACTTCGGGAGCAGTGGTACCACCGTTTCCGCAGAGAGTACATACGCCATCTACTACGGTGTGAGCCTTGCCGGTCTGAGCCTTGTCGCAACGGATGCAAACACCGTCATGGGTGCCGTCACCGTTGTCGGTGTACTTATATTCGTGTCCGAGACGAGCGATGGGCTGCTGGGGCTGAATTACAATCTGACAGACGGAGCAGGAAATACCGTCGGTAAGACCGGAGGAGAGACAACCGGCGGCATAGCCGGGAACAATAACCTCAGTATGACCCTTTGCGGGGATCACGGTCTGAGCAACAAGAACGGTGTTACATACGGAGCAGTGAGAACCATCGGAGAGGCCGGGAGTGGTGCAGGTTGCGGCATAGCCCTTATCGGTAACTACAGTATGGCCGGTAGAAGGGATGGGATCACTGAGATAGCTGTATTCACAGCCGGAGCAGTTATAACGGATCAGACCGGTTGCAGTACAGCCGGGAGTTGCGATGGTTTCTTCTTCGTAGCTGTGAGCCTGTGCGGTGAAGGATGCATAAACAGTGAGGTCACCGCTGACCTTGCTGAGATCGGCAACAGCGCCTGCTTCGGTCTTCCAGCCTGCGAAGGTATAGTGAGAAACGGTATCGTATGCCTTAGTGGGGGTAGTACCACTGTAGGAAACGGAGCCACCTACGGTAGCAGAAATAGTTTCCAGAACGTTACCTGCTTCATCCTTGAAGGTTACGGTGCAGGGAACAGTGGGAACAGGGAGGGAGGACAGTTGACCAACTGCAATGTAGTCAACAGAAACAGAACCACTCTTACCGCTGACATTGGTGACGTTTTCAAAACCGATACCAATAGCGTTAATAACAGAAGCTGCAGTAAAGCCTTCGTCCAGATATGCAGTAACGGTGAAATATTCTCCGTTAAAGTCGGAAGCATTCAGCTTAGCCAGCTCAGTAGTAGCGGTAGTGCCGTTGTTCTTGATGTAGGTAGCAACCAGCTTGGCATCCTTACCGGCAACAGCCTGAAGGTTGTTCAGCTTTACGCGAACCTGCATCATGTCCTTAGCTGCGGGAGTGTAGGAAAGGGGAGTGGCGGAAGCATTGAGCTTGCCATCGGTGGTCTTAACGGAGAAGGAAGTTGCACCGGAGGTTACGGGAACGACCATTTCGCTTCCGTTATAGGAAACAGTACCGATGCCGGTGCCGCCCCAGTTGCCGTTGTCATAGTTACGGTCGTTGTAGACAGAACCTGCATAGCGGAGCTCGTCGGTGAACTTCTTGGTGTAGTCGAAAAGGATAGCGTTCTTTGCATTCTGAGAGGGTCTTCTTGCGGAAGGTCCAATGAATACATAGTCGATTTCCAGCTTAGTTCCGGAGAAGCCCTTGCTTTCCTGGAGGAAGTCGAACATAATACGCTTCAGGGTAATGCCGGTGGAGGGAGTAAACTGAACAGTCTGCCAAGTACCTTCCTGAACGGTAGCATTAGCCTTAAGGACCATGCTGGAAGAGAAGGAACTGTCGTTGGAAGTGGTGGTATACCAGAACTCAAAGGACTGGGTGGTATTGCGCAGGGATGCGGGAACATTGGTAGTTCTGTAACGAACCTCGATCACGTCACCGCTCTTGACGGTATGGGCAATAGAGCCGGTTCCGGATGCCATATGGAAATAGTGGTCATTGCCGTTAGAGGTGGAATAGAGCACGCCGTTATCGGAGGTATCCAAGCCGGATGCAGATGCGTTCTCATGGGTCCAGGAGAACTTTGCCTCTTCACTGCCTGCCCAGAAATGGCGGAGAGTGATACCGGATACATGGTCGCAACGGGTACATACGCCGTTGGAATAGCTGTGTCCCAGAGCAGCGATAGTAGCATTGCTTGCCAACTGAGTCATAGCAGCATCAGTGAATTTTGCACCACAATGATTACAGGTGTAGCAGTCCTTCTGACCTGCAGCAGTACAGGTTGCGGCATAGCCAGCGGAGAAGGTGCTGCCGTAGGTGTGGGGGCAGTACAGCTTCCAGGTAGAATAAACATTCTGGATGATCTGTACGTCGTAGGGATATTCGGTCTGGGTCTCGTCGGAGGGATAGGGGTCTTCGTTAGATACAAAGATGGGGAATGCCTTACCCTGATCAACAGCCTTCTGATAGGTGTTGTAGGCAGTTTCGGTATTACGGTCCCACTTGCCGTGCTTGGACTTCATGTAAGCGGCGGCAGTAGCAACATCATTACCATCAATAATAGAAGCAACGAACTTAGACAGCCAATATCTGTCCCACTCAAAGGAAATGGTGCGGGAGAAGCCCATACATGCTTCAACACCACGCTCACGGAGGGGAGCATGCATGGTATCATAACGCATACCGGAGCAAATGCCCATCCATACGAAGCTGTTGGGAGCATCTTCTTCCATGTGGTTACTGATAGCGCCACCGGTGACCATGAATGCATCACCCTGATAATAGGATCCGTTGTAGTAGCAATCGCCGTTCTCGTAATCCTTATCGGTGATACCGGAATTGGTGCTCAGACGGAGATAGGATCTCCAACGACCGGAGGTATAGTTGTAAGTACCGTGAGAGTCAATCAGAGCAAATGCACTATTCTGGATGACATCGGCAACTGCGTCGATGTTTGCGGCATACTTCTTGTAGATGGTTACAGTACCACCGGTAGCCTGTGCGATCTGCTTAGCAAAGGACTCATAGCTACCGACACCGTAGGTGCTGTCGAAGTCACCGTCAATGCCGTACCAGGGGCCTACCAGACCAACATTGATACCGGAGGGATGACCCTTCTTAGCATAGGAGATAGTTTCGATACCGCTGCCAACAACGGCAACAGGTTCTGCACCGGAGCCGCCGCGGTCTTCCTTCTGGTCATCATAGATGTAGATACAAGCAATACCTTCATCGGTCTTCCAGGTGAAGTTGTCGGGGTTACGTTCCAGGGAGCCTTCTACATAGTTATCGGAGGCTAAAACCATAGCGATTACAGCCTCGATACGCTGTGCGGGAGTGGCTCTCTTAGCATTGAGATCTTCTTCTTTTTCACGGATGTCTTCCCACAGAGATTTTGTGGGAGCGTAGTCCTCATCGGTAAGGACGCGGGGTTCTGTTTCTTCTATTTCTTTGGGTTCTGCTGAAACAGAGAGCAGGGTGGCCGGAAGCAGGCTAAAGAGCATGCAAAGGACCAAGAGAATGGATAGGGTTCTTTTCATATTTTCTCTCCTTTTAAAGTATGGTATATATATTTTATCATAACTTTCAAAAATGTAAAGAGAAATCCTATGAAAATTGGCAATTTTTTATTTTCTTTCATTTTATTTTGTTACTA
>JAZREB010000077.1:0-2866 GCA_045660585.1 Faecousia sp.
CCGCATATCATCGCCCATGAAAACGCCCACTTAAAGCGCCTTGACCATTGGTGGAAGCCCTTGGGCTTTGCTGTATTGGCAGTCCATTGGTTCAACCCCCTTGTTTGGGTTGCATACATCTTACTTTGTCGAGATATTGAGCTGGCCTGCGATGAAAAAGTCATTCGGGAAATGAACAGAAGTGAATCCATTGCCTACTCTGAGGCATTGCTTTCTTGCAGCGTAAATAGAAGAATGGTCATGGTTTGCCCCATCGCTTTTGGTGAGGTCGGTGTAAAAGAAAGAGTGAAATGCGTGCTCCATTACAGGAAGCCTGCGTTTTGGCTCATTGTATCGGCGGTCATCGTCTGTATAGTTGTTGCAATCTGTTTTCTCACCAATCCTTCAAAGGATGAAGAAGATACACTCGAACCGTTTGATCATGTTAATATAGAAGAAACAGTAGAACCTACCGAAAGTACCCCATCAACAGCAGAGGCGGAAGGATCGACGGAAGAACCCACAGAATCCGGCCCTCAAGAAACAGAGTATCTCATAGGTCCTTCCGGCGTAAAACTGGCAACCTCGGATAAGCTGATCTTCGCAGCAGCAAAGGCCGGCTATTTGGAGTTAAGATTTGACAACGCCCGTGCAGTGAATCATAGATCAGATGTGCAGGAAGAATGTTTACTGCTTTCCGAGTGCAGTCGCCTCTACTTCTATGATGCATCACAGTACAGTGCGGAGGATTTTCCCGGCGCAAGGAATGTGAGTATTTTCCAAGATAAAATCTTAGACGTGTGCTATGACTACCCGGACTGGACAGAGGAAGACGGCTATTTCGGAGACGGTGTCTACTTTATCTTGGTAGATGTAACAGCGACCAGTGTGGGAGCAGAAATGCATACCAATTCCGATGATCACCCGGGAGGGATATTTGACGATCCATATATTTTTTTTGTAGCCGGCTATCCTGCTTTGACAGATATTTCCGGCACCACTTGGATGCAAAAAGATTATCAATTACGGTATACGAACATTGCGTATTTTAGTCTTATGAATCAACGAAGTGAACATCCTCTGGCACTTCGATTAGCTCCGGGAGAATCCATTACCTACACCATCGGCTTCCTTGTAACGGACCATGAGTTGGGCGGAGATTTCTCGTTGCCCCACTTATGCCTATCCAATTCAGTGGGAGTGTTATCCATGGATTTCTATAAATTAGATATCGATTGGAGTGGAACAAAATGATGCAAATGCTCCGTACCATACGAAAGGAGATCCTACTTATATCTCTTGTTTTACCGAATGTAAGATTCCGCGAACCGGAACAAAAGAAATGAAAGCCCCTCAGGGCTTGCCCCCTGCTATGTATAAATCATATGAAAGAAGCAATTGCAGTCTTTCCACAAAGATTGGAGGAAGATCACTATGCCGGGAATCAAATATTTCACCCGAATCATCAAGGGAATGCGTTTTGAAACCATGAATCATATGATGGATGTGGTAAAAGATAAATGGGGGCAGGGGAAGGCTCGAACCTTCCTGTCCATGATATGGTGTGCCGCGAGGCACGGAGCCGGATACCACGATTATGTCATGTTTGGATTTGCAGACCTAACCGAAAAACAGAGAAAGACCTTCGTTACTCGTGTGCGTAATAAGAAGATCTGTGAGCAGATGAACGACTATACCTACGGGGAGGAATTCGATGACAAATTCCGTTTTAATCAGCGATTTGCTAAGTTCCTCCACAGAAAGACACTCAATGGAGAGTCTTGCACCATAGAGGAATTCAAGGATTTTATCAGGGATCAAGATACCTTCTTTGCTAAGCCGAATCACGGCTCCCGCGGACAAGGTGTCACAAGGATCACGGTCAAGGATTATCAGTCCCCGGAAGAAATCCTCCAATTTGTACGGGATAGGAATATCACTGTATTGGAGCACACATTAAAGCAGCATCCGGATATGGCAAAGCCCCACCCGTTCTCCGTGAATACTCTACGAATTGCCACGGAAAGAGTTGGTGATACCGTCTATGTGCCCTACATCGCTGTGAGATTCGGCAGAGGTGGAAGTTGCTGTGACAATACCGGGCAGGGAGGCATGTCCTGTTGTGTAGACCGGGAGACAAAGACCGTGCGCCATCTTGCTATGGATGACTCCTTCAACACCTTTGCCTCCCATCCTGAAACCGGTGTCGTCTTTGATGGGCACCCGATCCCTATGTTGGATGAAGCTATTGCTATGGCAAAGGAAGCTGCCATGGTCATCCCTGAAATGCGACATATCGGCTGGGACATTGCCATCACTCCTACGGGGCCCGCAATTATCGAGGGAAATGAATACCCCAGCATGGACATGTGTCAGTTATTCACTCATACCCCCAACAAAACAGGTCTTTGGCCTTTTTACGAGAGGATCATTGCCAATCAATCTAAATAGGACAGGGAACGGTTTTGTGTATTTTGGAGTTTTTTTGTAAAATTAATGTCAGTTTTCTCATATTTTCTTGGATTTAATAAACTTTTTGCAGCAGGACAGAGATCCGATCCCTGTCCTGTAACAATTTCTATCACATATAGCTTAAAGGAGGTATGGGAGGTACCTATGAAAAAAGTAGTTGTTCTGTTTATGACCGTTTTGATATTGCTCTCCTTTAGCGGTTGTACCGAGAGAGTTGAGAACACGCCCCCTGACGGGAAGACCCCCGGGGGAAATATGATTGAAGGAACGGTAGAACCTACCGAAAGTACGCCACCAACAGCAGAAACGGAAGAATCGACGGCAGATCCCACAGAATCTGACCCTCAGAAAACAGAGGCTCTCATAGGTCCTTCCGGCGTAAAACTGCGAACTTCAGATAAGTTGATCTACTTAG
>JAZREB010000078.1:0-12049 GCA_045660585.1 Faecousia sp.
CGTATTGACAAATCTATTTTATAGGTGTAAGATTAAAATAGTTCATAGGAGCTAATTTCAGGAAAGGATAGATGGTTTGCAGTGCATATGAGACGATTCTTTCGGATAGGGATTCTTTCTGTATTGTGCGTGGTCCTTGCAATAGGGTATGGATCCGGCGCGGAGCTAAACGGCTACCACATCGACGAGAGGGATCCTGCCTCTTTAGAGGAGTTCTTATTATACCATAAGTGGGAGCGCATTCCTGCCAACATGGAGCAAAAGGCTAATATTTCCTCTTTTGCAGTAGCAGACAGGAGTCTATGTGCCATAGCCCTAATGGATCAGATATATGTCTATAGAGACGGCACGATTGTTGCGTGCTATCGGTATGATACACCCGGGGAGTACCGCTTATTGTTTGATGGTACGTATCTTGTGATTTATGATGTCCGAGGGGATACTCTGTTGTATGTGGATACCGAAACAGAGGAATTGACTGTATACGATTTGGATGTGGAAAAAGCGGATCTTGCGCTTCAGGCAGAATTCTACAAATTTGGACAAACGCAATGGGATGGAACTGTAGATGGCAACGGCTACTATGTAACGAGCCATATTCCCGTAGTAGGAAATTTTCTTGGCATATATGAAGAACTCGTTTTTGTGCTGAATGGGGAAGAAATGGTCGTCTATAATACATATGTCCTAACACTATGCCTTGCACTCATTGTAATCAGCGTTCTGATCGCCGGAATCGTGCTGGCTGACAAGCTCCGAAAGATCGTTTCTAAATAAATACAGATGCGGATAGTAAAGCAGTAAGCACTCAATAATCGCATAGTAACGCAATACGGCAGGGTCCGCTACAAGACCCTGCCGTTGTGTGTAACAGTTTAGGACTATAATACGCACCTTTTTTGATTAGCAGAAAAATTACCACGATGTTTCGAGTCATTAGCAAGGATAAAAACGATAAAAATTACGGTCGAAATAGTCGAAAATATAGCAATAAAAAGTTCCTAAAACTTCGAGCAAATCGTAGTTTTAGGAACTTTTTGGCACGCCTGAAGGGATTCGAACCCCCGACCTGCCGCTTAGGAGGCGGCCGCTCTATCCTGCTGAGCTACAAGCGCGTATAGGGGACTGCCCGGTTATGGGCAGTCCTTTGTTTGATTGTCAGGAGTCCTTACGGAACATGGGCTCACGGGTTTCGGGAATGGGGTCACCATTCATGCAGGCTTCAAACTGCTTACGGCTCATATATTCATTGGCAAGGAGGAATTGAGCAACCTCGTGGAGCTTGTCGTAGTTGGCTTTCAGGATCTCTTCGCAACGGAGGTAGGCCTCGTTCATGACGACCTTCATCTCGTTGTCGATCTGAGCGGCGGTTTCCTCGGAATAGGACTTGGTACGTTCGTAATCTCTACCGACAAAGATCTCATCATCATTCTCGAAAGAGACGGCACCCAGTTTCTCACTCATGCCGAAACGGGCGATCATATTCCGTGCGATATTGCTGGCACGTTTCAGGTCATTGGAAGCGCCGGTGGTAATATCGTCAAATTCCAGAGCCTCGGCAACACGTCCGCCTAAGAGGGCTACCAGTTCTTCCTTCATCTGATTACGGGAATAATGGGAGCTGTCCTGTTCCGGCAGGCTGATGGTCATGCCAAGGGCGCGACCACGCTGGACGATGGTAATGGTGTGAACGGGATCCTGTGTGGGCAGGAAATGCATGGCAATAGCATGGCCTGCTGCGTGGTAAGCGGTGATCTTGCGATCGTGCTCCTGCTGGATACGGCTCCGTTTTTCGGGGCCTGCGACCACCTTCAAGATGGCATCTTCGATAGCGGCCATGGTGATGACGGGGCAATTGTTACGGGCAGAGAGGAGAGCGGCTTCGTTGAGAAGGTTCTCTAAGTCTGCGCCGGTAAATCCGATGGTTCCCTTTGCAACTACCTTCAGGTCTACGTCGTCTGCAAGACTCTTGTTCTTGGCATGGACTCGCAGAACTTCTTCACGACCCTTTTGATCCGGGGCGCTGACAGAGATCTGGCGATCGAAACGACCGGGACGGAGGAGGGCGGGATCTAAGATATCATGGCGGTTGGTAGCGGCCAGAACAATGACACCTTCGTTAGCGGCAAAGCCGTCCATCTCTACAAGGAGCTGGTTAAGGGTCTGTTCACGCTCGTCATGTCCGCCACCCATGCCTGCGCCACGGCGGCGACCTACGGCATCGATCTCGTCGATGAAAATAATGGCGGGGGTCTGTTTTTTGGCCTGTTCAAACAGGTCGCGGACACGGCTTGCACCTACGCCTACATACAGCTCAACGAAATCGGAACCGGAAATAGACAGGAAGGAGACATCCGCTTCCCCTGCAACAGCCTTTGCAAGCAGGGTCTTACCGGTGCCGGGGGGGCCTACCAACAGAACGCCCTTGGGAATCTTAGCACCCAGGGAGCGATACTTGTTGGGATTGCGGAGGAAATCTACGATCTCTTCTAACTCTGCTTTCTCTTCGTCGGCACCTGCCACATCGGCGAAGGTGACCTTGTTTTTCCCTGTGCCCACTCGAACGGCGGCACGGCTGAATTTCGGTGCCTGTCCGGCTCCGTTAGCACGACCGAAGAGGAAATACATCAGCACGATCAATCCACCCATGACCAGTGCATAGGGGAGGATGGACAGATACCAGGGAGTACCCTTTACGGGATAGAAGTTGTAGCTCTCAATAATACCTGCGGCAAGCTGAGCTTCGTACAGTTCGTGGAGCTCTTTGGCAAACATTTCCGCATCTGCCAGTTCATGGATGACGGTAGTTGCACCCTTGAGCTCTTCGTTATCGGTTTCCGGTTCATGGTGGAGCTCCAGTTCGAGAACGCCGTCTTTCCATTGGAAGGACTTGACATTCTCGGCAATGAATTGCTGTCGCACCTCGGAATAGGTAATGGCGGGCGCATCAGGTATATTTGCAATACTGGCGATCAGAATGATCAGCGCCACAACCATGATACCAAAATAGACAAAATTAAATCGTCTGGTTGGTTGTTGATTCAAGAGTTTTCTCCTTTACTTGAAAGAATAGGGAGGAAGGGGATCATTCACCGGTGTAGACTTCGGGCTTGAGGACACCGATATAGGGGAGGTTGCGGTAGATCTCGTTGTAATCCAGACCGTAGCCTACAACGAACTTGTTTGCGATGGTGAAGCCAACGTAATCGGCGGTGATGTTGGCCTGACGACGGGAGGGCTTATCCAGCAGGGTACAGATTTTCAGAGAGGCGGGGCCTCTGTCAAGCAGGTGCTGTGTAACATAAGCCAGGGTGTTGCCGGTGTCCAGAATATCTTCCAGAATGACTACATGGCGACCCTTAATATCGGCGCCGATGTCCTTAACCAGCTTGATGTTGCCGGAAGAAATGGTAGCAGCACCATAGGAGGAAACTGCCATAAAGTCATATTCGCAGGGAATAGGGGTGGCACGAGCCATGTCTGCGAAGAAGGTAACGGCGCCCTTCAGGACACCAATAAAAATGGGGGTCTTTCCCTCGTAGTCCTTGGCAAGCTCTTTGCCTAATTCGGCGATACGGGTACGGATCTCTTCCTCGGTGATCAGGATCTCATCAATAACATTGTGCATAGCGGTTCTCCTCTCTATGTGTTTGAAACAGTGATAATCAACGCTGTCTGTCCTTCTTGGGGGAGACAACGGGAACTGACTCCTAATCCGGCTACGGCAAGGATATGAGCTCCGACTGTGAAAACAGGGAGCAGATCCCGTTCCAGACGGGGGATTTTCCTCTCGATCATCAGCTTTTTCAGGGTTTTGCTGTGACCGTCGGGGGTTTGCAAACGATCACCTACCTGCCTGGGACGGACCGTAATCGGAAGCCCACATATCATATCATATTTTACGGCAAAATGAAAAGGGGTATTTGTCATTTTTGTGAAATTTTTTTGAATTTCGCAGGAAATTTTCAGGGGTGTTCCGGGGAGGGCTGTCTCACCGGGAATCAATAGGGATGTTTCAGAAAAAAGGGTGGGGATCTCTCTGCGGAAGGTGAGACGGTCATATTTGCGACAGGCTACCAAGCCTTGTGGCAAACTGACCTGTGCGGAAGGACAGGGATTGTACAAAAGCTCCTTCAGAGCTTCAATATGGACCCAAGACACGTCCTGCTCTAAATATTCTCCCACCATGAGACGGAGGGCTCTGTTTTGCAGAGGTTCTGCCCCGGATCGGATGGGAGCAAGGTCAAAAGAGCCCTCTTGATCCTTATGGAGTAGGTTCCTCGCCAATTCGTCCAAGAAACGGTCTTCCTGCCGGAGAATGTGGCTCTGCCGGGAAAGGCTACGGGAAAAATCGGGATTTTCCTCCCGGAGCAGTGGAACGACTCGGTGGCGTAAACGGTTACGGGTGTAGGAGAGACTGCTGTTGGAGCTGTCCTCCCGATAGGGGATCCCCTCTTGCGCCAAATAGGACAGAAGCTCCTCCTTGGTTGCCCACAGCAGGGGGCGAAGGATCTTTCCCCGTTTGGGAGGGATCCCGCACAGACCCCGTAGGCCACTGCCACGGGTCAGGTGCATGAGGACAGTTTCGGCATTATCATCTGCGGTGTGGGCAGTTGCGATCTTGCCGGGCAGGCCCCGGAAGAAGTCATAACGGCACTGCCGAGCGGCCTCCTCAATGCCCAGATGATTTTTCTTGCTGTATAGATTGACGTCTTCCGATCCAAGGTGGAGAGGGATCCCTTGCAGGCGGCAAAATTCTACAACAAAATCTCGGTCGGAATCCGATTCCTCTCCCCGTAGCTTGTGATCAAAATGGGCGGCCTCTACAGTGATCTCCAGTTCCGATTCCAGACTATGGAGACAGTGGGTCAGAGCCATGGAGTCCGCTCCGCCGGAAAGGGCACAGATCACCCGATCTCCGGGGAGGAAAAGGGACTCGGCTTTGCAGTAAGATAATAGGTTAGCCCCCATTGTGCTTCCACTCTCTGTCTGCGAAGGTGGTAAACTGAGGCAACCACTGGAGCTTGACGGTGCCGGTTTCGCCGTGACGATTCTTTGCGACAATCACTTCTGCGACATTTTGCTCCGGGGAGTTTTTGTTATAATAGTCGTCGCGGTAGATAAAGAGAACTTCGTCAGCATCCTGCTCGATGGCGCCGGATTCACGGAGGTCAGACATCATGGGACGCTTATCCTGACGGCTCTCGTTAGCACGGGACAACTGGGACAGGCAGATGATGGGAACGTTCAGTTCCTTTGCCATGATCTTCAGGGAACGGGAGATGTCCGTAACGATCTGCTGACGATTCTCGTTGGCGGCAGTCTTATGGCCTGCGGAGGTCATAAGCTGGAGATAGTCGATGACTACCAGTGCCAGATCGTCGATCCGGCGGCACTTGGCGTTCATTTCCGCAACAGACAGGGAGGGGTTATCATCTACTCGGATGTCTGTCTGAGATAGGGCAGAGGAGGCGATACCGATCTTGGTCCATTCGTCCACAGATAGATTGCCTGTGGTCAGTTTGGTATTGTCAACAAAGCTCTCGTTAGACAAAAGTCTGGTGACCAACTGCTCCTTGGACATTTCCAAGGAGAAGAAAGCGACGGTTTTCTTGGGATATTTTTTCGCAACATTCAGGGCAATGTTCAGTGCCAGTGAGGTCTTACCCATAGCGGGACGGGCGGCAAGGATCATAAGGTCGGACTTATTCAGACCGTTGAGGAATTTGTCAAGATCCATGAGGCCTGTGGACAGCCCTGCGATGTCACTGTCGGACTCGCTGAGCTCTGTGAGACGGTCGAATACCTTTAGAATAACGGTGCCGATATGTTCCAGAGACTCGTTGGTATTGCCACGTCGGATAGCGTAGATCTTTTTCTCGGCGGCTTCCAGAATGTCCTGTGCCGAGCCGACGCCTTCACTGACGATGTCGGTGATCTCCGTGGCAGCGGTAGACAGGCTCCGAAGCAGAGACTGATCCCGCACGATTTGGGCGTAGCGGACAACATTGGCGGCTGTGGGAGTGATCTCCATGAGCTCCATCAGGTACTTGGAGGTGGTCTTATCATCGAAAACCCCACGCTCGCGCATTTTGTCCAGCACGGTTACCGGGTCAATGGTCTGGGAGTAGCTGAACATTTCGTATATGGTTTCGTAAATGTCCCGATTGATCTGGATAAAGAAATCAGCGGGACGGAGAATGCCAACCACGTCACTGACACAGCGACTGTCGATCAGCATGGAGCCCAGGACAGATTGCTCTGCCTCCGGGGAATGGGGGACCTGACGGGAAAGAAGTTCCTCCATGGGACACCTCCGAATGAATTACAGTTCTTCGATCTTCAGTTTCAGATCGGCAGTGATCTCATAGCCCAGCTTGCACTTAGCGGTGTAGCTACCTACGGTGCGGATGGTGTCGTTGAGAACGATCTTGTGCTTATCCAGGGTGATGCCGTGCTCCTGCTTCAGAGCATCGGCAATGTTCTGGGTGGTAACGGAACCGAAGAGTCTGCCTGCCCCGCCACCCTTGGCCTTAATGGTGACGGTGAGTGTCTTGAGCTTGTTGGACAGAGCGAAGGCCTCTTCCCGTTCCTTCTGGCGCTTTTCCTGGTTGGCCTTATCGGTCATGCGCATGGTGTTGACTGCATCGGTGGTAGCTTCTACCGCTAACTTCCGGGGGAGCATAAAGTTTCTGGCGTAGCCGTCGGAGACCTCTAACATCTGGCCCTTCTTGCCCTTGCCCTTAACATCTTGTAACAAAATAACCTTCATGGATATATCCTCCTAAGATTCATAATATTTATCAATGGAACGGGTGAGATCTCGAAGTGTCGCACTGACACTGCGGTTTTTCACCTGGGCACCTGCAGTTGCGGCATTGCCGCCGCCACCCAGTGCCTCTAAGATAACTTGTACATTGGCCTCGCCAATGGAACGAGCGGAAATAATGGTCTGTTCATCCTGGGGATAGAGGACGAAGGAAGCCTCGATTCCGGAGATGTCCAGCAACTCGTCTGCCGCCTGTGCCGCAAGGGGACGGGTGATGGTGTAGTCCAGGGCGGCAATGGCGATATTGTGGGGGTATTGCTTGGCGTTCTGGATGATCTGGTACCGTGCAACGGTAGAGGTCAGATCGTTCTGGAACAGTTTTTTCACTTCCACAGGATCCGCGCCCAAACGACGGAGGAAGGCGGCGGCCTCGAAGGTGTAGCTGTTGGTGCGGATGCCGAAATGCTTGGTGTCCAGGGTGATACCTGCAAGCAAGGCCATAGCCTCGTCCTGGAGGATATCATCGGGCTCTACGGTGTACTGCAGGATCTCGGCAACCAGCTCCGAAGCGGAGGAGGCTCTGGGTTCGTGCATGTTGGGAGTAGCACCCTCGATATAGTCTGCGGCTCTGCGGTGGTGGTCAATGATGGCCACACGGCGCATGGATTCCAGCAGGGGTTTGAATTCTACCTGGTCGGGACGGTTGGTGTCCACAACGATCAAATAGCTCTTCAAGCTGGCCTCGATCAAAGCATCGGGGCCGGTGATGAAGCAATCTGCATATTCCGGCAGTGTTTTCAGACGGGTCAGGAGAGCTTGTGCGGCATTGGCATTGGGGTCTATGACGATGTTGGCCTTCTTTCCCAACTTTCTGCACAGGCAGTAGATGCCGGTAGCGGCGCCCAGAGCATCCAGATCGGCCATCTTGTGACCCATGATGAATACCCGATCTGCCTCGGAAATAAGACCTGCCAGATTCTTGGCGGCGGTACGGGAGCGAACCTTGCTGTAGCGGTCGGAGTGACTGTTTCTGCCACCGTAGAAGGAGAAGTCCTTACGGTTCTTTACAACGGCCTGGTCGCCACCTCGGGACAGCGCCATGTCGATAGACAGGGCGGCGAATTTGTAATTCTCACGGAAATCCACGCCGTCTCGACCTAAACCGATGGAAACGGTGGGGGACAGACCGCTGGGGGTCTGGAGGGAACGGATATCTTCCAGAAGCTGGAACTTTTGATCTGCCATGGGGCCTAAGTCCCGTGCTTCAAAAAGGAGCAGGAAACGGTTGCGCTCCAATCGGCACAGGAGCCCGTTATAGGTGTTGGACCATTCGTTGATCTTGCTGTTGATCTGGGCGCTGATGGCGGCATTTTCCGCATCGGAGATGGAATTGGACAGTTCGTCATAGTTGTCTACCACAACCAGACCCACAATGGGACGGGAACGGACATATTCATCCCGAACCTGCAACAGCTCTGTTTGATCCTGGAGGTAGATCATGCCGAAGAACAGATCTCCCTTGGGGTCGATATGGGGGAGGATACTGCCACTGACGTGGAAACGGCGACCTCTGTAATGGAGCTCCTCGGGAGCCTCGGTCATGCCTTCTTTCAGCCAGGTCAGATCTAAATTGGGGATCAGTTCGTGGAGCCTGTGGGGATCGGTCTGCTCCCGAAGCTGCAGGAGCTTTTCAAAAGCGGGGTTACACCACTGGAGTTCCAGACTTTCCAAATGAACCATGGCAACGGGGAAGGGGACTTCCTTTTCCTTCAACTGTTTCAGCATGGGATTGTGGGTGCGGATGTATTCTGTCAGGGCTCTCTTTCTGCGGATACTGCGGACACGGAGCAGAGCGTACAGTCCGGCTGTAAACAGGAGCTCACAGACACCTAAAAAATACTGCTTTACAATGAAAGCGGCAAGAGCAAAGAGGAGTAGCGCGGGGATAAAAAACACAATATTGGGCTGGGTGAGACGTCTCAGCTTTCGCTTCATGGGCCAATCCCCTCCTTTACATGGATATACATTTTCATTATACCAGAACTTTGGTATTTTTTCCACTATATTTTTCCCTATTTGAAAAAATAGTGTACATTTCATGAAAAATATGGTATACTATAGAATGGTGAATGGTGAACATGTAAGGAAAACATGGGTGTGGTTCTCTGAGAGGACTGTGCCTGCGGCGCTCCTCTTAACGACATATAACATTTTATAATATAGAACGAAATATCCGATTCTCCCTCCTGCAACAGGGTCGGGAGGATCTACATCTGAAATGCAAAGGAGATGAAGCAATTGGCTGATAAGTTAAAGATTATCCCCCTTGGGGGACTGAATGAGATCGGGAAAAACATGACTCTGCTGGAATATGGCAAGGATATGATCGTCATTGACTGCGGTCTGGGCTTCCCGGAGGATGATATGTACGGTGTGGATCTGGTGATCCCCGATATCACATATCTGGCACAGAACAAGAACAAACTAAAGGGCTATTTTATTCCCCACGGACACGAGGATCATATCGGAGGTCTTCCTTATATCCTCCAGGCGGCTAACGCCCCTGTCCATGCTACCCCTTTGACCCTGGGGCTCATTAACCTCAAGTTAGAGGAACACGAGCAGATCCGCCACTGTAAACTCATGAGCCACCGTCCCGGTGACATTGTTAAGGCGGGCTGTTTTACCGTAGAATTTATCCATGTGAACCACTCTATTGCAGATGCGGTTGCTTTCTGCGTAGGGACTCCTGTGGGTAATATCATTTTCACAGGCGACTTTAAGATCGACCCCACCAGCGAGGACGGCATGACCGATCTGGCCCGCCTGGGTGCCTTGGGCAAGGAGGGAGTCTATGCTCTCTTGGCAGACTCCACTAATGTAGAGCGCCCCGGTTATACCCCCTCGGAATCCGTAGTTGCAGAGAGTTTGGATCGCCAGTTTAAGGGCTGTAAGAACCGCATTATCGTAACTACCTTCGCATCCAATATGTATCGGATCCAATCCGTACTGGCTACTGCCGCACGCTATGGCAGAAAGGTAGCTGTCACCGGCAGAAGCATGGAGAACATCCTAAAGGTAGCCACAGAGCTCGGTTATTTGGATATTCCCGAGGGTCTCCTGGTAGATATCAGCCAGATCAAGTCCCTGCCGAAGGATAAGATCGTCATTGTATCCACCGGCTCTCAGGGAGAGAATATGTCTGCTTTGTATCGCATGGCATTTTCCAGCCACCGACAGATCGAACTCCTACCGGGAGACAAGGTCATTATTTCTGCCTCTGCCATTCCCGGCAACGAAAAGGCAGTTTCTCGGATCATAAATGAGCTCTACCGCAAGGCTGCCGATGTGGTCTATGACAAGTTAGAGGGGCTCCATGTGTCCGGACACGCTTGCCAGGAGGAACTGAAGATCGTCCACGCTCTGACAAAACCCAAGTATTTTATTCCCGTTCACGGTGAACAGCGCCACCTGCAGAAGCACAGCAAGCTGGCTCAGACAATGGGCATGAGCCCTAAGAATGTTATCATTGCAGATTTGGGCAAGGTCATCGAGTGTACCACTAAGACCTGCAAGATCGGACCCACCGTTACCGCAGGCAAGATCCTGGTAGACGGCACCGGTGTAGGCGATGTGGGTAGTGTTGTCCTCCGCGACCGCAAGCACCTTGCCATGGACGGTATGATCGTGGTCTGTCTCAACCTGTCTGCAGAGGATGGCTCAGTCCTCTCCGGCCCCGATATCATTTCCCGTGGTTTTGTTCAGGTGAAGGATAACGAGGAACTGATGGAAGCCATGCGCATGGTTGCTTCCCATGCGCTGGATCTTTGCCAAGAACGGGGCGTTTCCGATTGGGCAGGGATCAAGTCCACCATCAAGAACGAACTGGGACAGTTCATCTACCGCAACACCAAGAAGAACCCCATGATCCTCCCCGTGATCATGGAGATCTAAGCAAGAACCTACCACCTCCATCGGACTTCCCACCGATGGAGGTTTTTCTATGCAACGTCGGATACCTCATTAAATTCCAGTCTATGGCTCCAACGGAGCAATAGACTGCAATTTAGGTCACTGAGAACAGGACCCTTTTCGGTTGTGGGAGGCGGAGGGGAGATAATCCGGTGCAGAACAGAAATAATGATTGACATATAGGCTCTTTGGGTCTATAATTGTACTTGTCAAAATAGAATTTTTTGGAGGTTCCTATGTTAAAAAATACCGAAAAAACAATGGAAAAAATTGTCGCTCTCTGTAAGGGCAGAGGCTTCGTCTTTGCAGGCTCCGAGATCTACGGCGGCCTTGCCAACACTTGGGACTACGGCCCCCTTGGCGTAGAGCTGAAGAATAACATCAAGAAGGCTTGGTGGAAGAAGTTCGTACAGGAAAATCCCTACAATGTAGGCCTGGACTCCGCCATCCTGATGAATCCCCAGACTTGGGTCGCTTCCGGTCACTTGGGCGGATTCTCCGATCCCCTCATGGATTGCCGTGAGTGTAAGGAGCGTTTCCGTGCAGACCAGCTCATCGAGAACTACTGCGCCGAGACCGGCACCCAACTGCCCAAACCCATTGACGCCTTCTCTAACGAAGAACTGAAGGCATTCATCGACGAGCACGAGATCGCATGCCCCACCTGCGGCAAGCGCAACTTCACCGATATCCGTCAGTTTAACCTGATGTTCAAGACCTTCCAGGGTGTTACCGAGGATGCAAAGAACACTGTATATCTCCGTCCCGAGACCGCACAGGGTATCTTTGTCAACTTCACCAACGTACAGCGTACCACTCGTCGCAAGCTGCCCTTCGGCATCGGCCAGATCGGCAAGTCCTTCCGTAACGAGATCACTCCCGGTAACTTCATTTTCCGTGTCCGTGAGTTCGAGCAGATGGAGCTGGAGTTCTTCTGTCAGCCCGGCACCGATCTGGAATGGTTCGCATACTGGAGAGGCTTCTGCCAGCAGTGGCTCCTGTCGCTGGGCATGAAGGAAGAGAATCTCCGCCTCCGCGACCATGATCCCGATGAGCTGTGCTTCTATTCCAAGGCTACTACCGACTTCGAGTTCCTGTTCCCCTTCGGCTGGGGCGAGCTGTGGGGCGTGGCTGACCGTACCGACTACGACCTGACCCAGCACCAGAACACCTCCGGTGTGGATATGACCTACTTTGATCCCGAGACCAACGAGCACTACATCCCCTATGTCGTCGAGCCCTCTCTGGGCGCCGACCGTGTGGTGCTGGCCTTCCTGGTGGAAGCCTATGACGAGGAAATGGTGGATG
>JAZREB010000079.1:0-3142 GCA_045660585.1 Faecousia sp.
GAACAGCGATGAATTATCCCCCGGCGTAAATATGGCCGTTCGTATTTATATTGCACAGAAGAGAAAGATTTCCGTAGGTGACAAGATGGCTGGTCGTCATGGTAACAAGGGTGTAGTTTCCCGCGTATTACCTGTAGAAGATATGCCTTACCTGCCTAACGGCCGTCCTCTCGACATCGTGCTGAACCCTCTGGGTGTACCTTCCCGTATGAACATTGGACAGGTGCTTGAGATCCATCTGTCTCTGGCAGCAAGAGCTCTGGGCTTCAATGTTGCTACTCCCGTATTTGACGGCGCAAACGAGAAGGATATTATGGATACTCTGGATCTGGCAAACGACTATGTAAATCTGCCTTTCGATGCCGCTGAGGCAAAAGAGAGAGCAGAGAAGGAAGGCGTTGCTTATGATGAGAGTGCTCCTACCTTTACAAGCCTGCATGAGGAAGAGCTTCTTCCTGAAGTAATGCAGTATCTGTCCGAGAACCGTGACCACAGAAAGGTTTGGGAGGGTGTTCCTATCTCCCGCGATGGAAAAGTTCGTCTTCGCGACGGTAGAACCGGTGAGTACTTCGACGGTCCTGTAACCATCGGACACATGCACTACCTGAAGCTCCACCATCTGGTAGATGATAAGATCCACGCACGTTCCACCGGACCGTACTCCCTGGTAACACAGCAGCCTCTGGGTGGTAAAGCTCAGTTCGGCGGCCAGAGATTCGGAGAAATGGAAGTTTGGGCTGTTGTGGCGTACGGTGCATCTTACACCCTGCAGGAGATCCTGACTGTGAAGTCCGATGACGTTGTGGGCCGTGTGAAGACTTACGAAGCTATTATCAAGGGTGACAATATCCCTGAGTCCGGTATTCCTGAGTCCTTCAAGGTATTGTTGAAGGAGCTGCAGGCTCTTGGTCTGGATGTAAGAGTGCTTCGTGAGGACAACACTGAGGTAGAGCTTATGGAGACCATTGACTACGGTGACACCGATTACCGTTACGAGATGGAAGGCGACCGCAAGTATGACGACGATTACGACAACAACTCACTGAGCCGTTTGGGCTATCAGACCCAGGAGTTCGACGACGAGAGCGGTGAACTGGTAACTGCAGAGGATGATTTTGCAGATGATTTCGAAGCAGATTTTGACGATAGCTACGAGGATGAGGAGTTTTAAGAGTGTCTTCTCTTAGACTTTCGTAAGAGATAGAAGGGAGTGCCATTAATGTCAGAAACAAAGAATGAAACAAACTACCAGCCTATGACATTTGATGCCATCAAAATTGGATTAGCTTCTCCGGACAAAGTCCGTGAGTGGTCCCATGGTGAGGTATTAAAGCCCGAGACCATCAACTACAGAACCTTAAAGCCCGAGAGAGACGGTCTGTTCTGTGAGAAGATCTTCGGACCCAGCAAGGACTGGGAGTGTCATTGTGGTAAATATAAGAAAATCAGATATAAAGGTGTAGTCTGCGACCGATGCGGCGTTGAGGTTACCAAAGCAACTGTCCGTAGAGAGCGCATGGGTCATATTGAGCTGGCTGCTCCTGTGTCCCACATCTGGTATTTCAAAGGTATCCCCAGCCGTATGGCACTGATACTGGATTTATCTCCCAGGATTCTGGAGAAAGTTCTGTATTTTGCTTCCTATATTGTACTGGATGCCGGCGAGACCAACCTGGAATACAAGCAGATCCTGTCTGAGAGAGAGTATCAGGAAGCCAGAGAGACATGGGGCAACAAGTTCCGTGTTGGCATGGGTGCTGAGGCGATCAAGGAACTGCTGCAGGCAATCGATCTGGAGACCGAGGCTGTTGAACTGAAGACCGGCCTGAAGGAATCCTCCGGTCAGAAGCGTGCCCGTATCATCAAGAGACTGGAAGTAGTAGAAGCTTTCCGCGGTTCAGGCAACAAGCCTGAGTGGATGATCATGGATGCAATCCCCGTGATTCCCCCCGATCTGCGTCCTATGGTACAGCTGGATGGCGGACGTTTCGCAACCTCCGATTTGAACGACCTGTACAGAAGAATTATCAATAGAAATAACCGTCTGAAGAGACTGCTTGAGCTGGGCGCTCCTGACATCATTGTCCGCAATGAGAAGAGAATGCTCCAGGAAGCAGTAGACGCGCTGATCGACAACGGCAGACGCGGCCGTCCTGTTACCGGCCCCGGCAACAGAGCGCTGAAGTCCCTGTCCGATATGCTGAAAGGTAAGGGCGGACGTTTCCGTCAGAACCTGTTAGGTAAGCGTGTAGACTACTCCGGACGTTCCGTTATCGTAGTAGGTCCCGAACTGAAGATTTATCAGTGCGGTCTGCCTAAAGAGATGGCAATCGAGCTCTTCAAGCCCTTCGTTATGAAGGAACTTGTATCCAAGGGTATCAGCCAGAACGTTAAGAATGCTAAGAAATTAGTAGAGAGACTGGACACCCAGGTTTGGGATGTGCTGGAAGAAGTTATTAAAGAGCATCCCGTAATGTTAAACCGTGCTCCTACACTGCACAGACTTGGTATCCAGGCATTTGAGCCCGTCCTGGTAGAAGGTAAGGCAATCAAGCTGCATCCCCTGGTATGTACCGCGTTCAATGCGGACTTCGACGGTGACCAGATGGCTGTACACCTTCCTCTGTCCGTAGAGGCTCAGGCAGAGTGCAGATTCCTGCTTCTGTCCCCCAACAACCTTCTGAAGCCCTCCGATGGTGGTCCTGTAGCCGTTCCTTCCCAGGATATGGTACTTGGTATTTACTACCTGACCCAGGAGAGACCCGGTGCTAAGGGAGAAGGTAAGTTCTTCAAGAACGTAAACGAAGCAATTTTGGCATATGAGAACCAGGTAATTACCCTGCACTCCAGAATCAGCGTTCGTGTCACCAAGACTAACGCTGACGGCGAAGAAGTTCAGGGAAATGTAGAATCTACACTGGGACGCTTCATCTTCAACGAGATGCTGTGTGAGCCGGTCGCTTACGTAGACAGAAGCAACGCAGAGGATTTCCTGAAGCTGGAGGTTGACTTCCACGTAGGTAAGAAGCAGCTGAAGCAGATTCTGGAGAAAGTTATCAACACCCACGGTGCTTCCAAGACCGCTGAGGTACTGGATGACGTTAAGGCAATCGGTTACAAGTACTCCACAAGAGCTGCTATG
>JAZREB010000080.1:0-1514 GCA_045660585.1 Faecousia sp.
CGAACCAAAGAGGAAGCACAAGCCTGCGGCAATGCCTCCCCACAGGAAATCCAAGCCGCACCAGAGAAGACCGTGGAGCCAGGGATGGGTATAATACAGAGCAGAAAATGCTTGCCCGTTTAGGATAAGGTATAAGGGCAAGCCGGGATTTGGCTTGATTGCAGGAAGGAACAATGCGTTCACAAGTAAATTCAGCAAAACGGGAATACTTACCACAATGCCTCCGCTAACAAAGGCTGCCATAAACTTGGAAAAATAGTACTGCTTGACACTGCAGCGAGAGACCATTTGATTGAACAACCCGGACTTCCTATCTTGATAGTAAGAACATCCGTAAGGGATCGCTGCCAACAATGGCCAAATAAAATAAAAAATACTGCTACCTAACTCCAAAAAGCTGTGTGCCATCCAATGGATAAAAAGTGAGACTCCATCAAAACTCACGGGGTAGTTGGGGTCATAGTTCAGCATATTTTTCATATCCTGAACCAAAGGCGAGACATCCCGCTGAATCTGCCAAACATGAAGTAAGGAGAGAATACACCCAATCAGCAGACTTAAAAGAAGCATACGGTTGCATAAAGCTTTTTTTAGTTCAGTACGAAGCATTTGCATCATTTGGTTCCACTCCAATCGATATCTAATTTATAGAACATCCCATATAGACTTCCTGCGGAATCGGTTAGGCATAAGTGGGGCAACGAGAAATCTCCACCCAACTCACAGTCCGTTACAAGGAAGCCCAAGGTATAGGTAATGGATTCTCCCGGAGCTAATCGAAATGCGAAAGGGTGTTCACTACGTTGATTCATAAGACTAAAATATACAAGATCCGTATACCATAATCGGGTATCGCCAAGCCACTTAGTACCGGAAATATCTGTCAAAACAGGAACACCACTTACCTGAAAGATATATGGATCGTCATATTGCCCTCTCGGGCGACCATCGGAATAGCGATCGGCTATGGTATAATTTTCTGCTCCCACATTGGTCGCTGTTACATCTACCAAGATCAAGTAGACACCGTCTCCGAAATATCCATCATCCTCTACCCAATTGGGATAATCATAGCTAACATACCAGGTCCCTTCGAGGAGGCGAATATTTTGTGCATTGGGAAAATCCTCCGCACTGTACTGTGATGCATCATAGGAGAAGGTGTGCCTTGCTCGGGGAGGATCTATACATTCTTCCTGCACATCCGATCTATGATTCACTGCACGGGCGTTGTCAAATCTAAACTCCAAATAACCGGACTTATGTGCTAAGTAGATCAACTTGTCCGAGGTTTGCAGTTTCATGCCGGAAGGAGCTATGAGAGCCTCTGTTTCCTGAGGGCCGGATTCTGTGGGTTCTTCCGTCGATTCTTCCGCATCTGCTGTTGATGGCGTACTTTCGGTAGGTTCTACCGTTCCTTCAATCATATTTGCCCCGGGGGTGTTCCCGTCAGGGGGAGTGTTCTCAAGTCTCTCGGTACAACCGTTAAAGGAGAGCAATATCAAAAAGGTGAT
>JAZREB010000081.1:0-3980 GCA_045660585.1 Faecousia sp.
TGCCCTCCATAATAAGGTAGCCTAAGGGCTGTGCGGTCTGCATGTTGTAATAGTCACCGTTGGTAGCAAATACAACACTGCCACCGGTAGCGGTCTCGTAAGCGGCGGCTTGATCGGTGGTGCGCATCATGCCCCAAGTCAGGGCATTGTTCTTCACAGCATCTGCACGGCTGCCGGGGGTAGAGCCTGGGGTATAATAGCCGTAGTAGGATGCACGGAAGGTCACATCCGCATCGGGAGAGATGGTCGTAATAAATGCCATCTGCTGGTTGGTGCCGGTGGAATCATTCAGAACCACCTGAGACTCGGTCACACCGGAGACAATGGTGTAATCGGTCTGAGAGATCTTGTACTTTCCGCCGGGGGCAGGGATGTCGGGTCCTGCGGCAAATCCTGCGGGGATCATGCCAAGAACCATAACCAGAGCCAGAACCAGGGAAAGGACTCGCATGGATACATTTTTCATTGTATAAAACCTCCGTTCTATTATGATACTTTATATTATCTCACATTGTACTAAATTTGTCAAGCATTACATTCTTTACAGCTATTTTTCATGATTCTGCATAGATTCCCATGGGAATTTTCCGTCTTTTTTCACTCTTAGCCTTCCCTATGAAAGGGAAAAGCAGAGGATCTCTCCTCTGCTTTTCTATAGAATAGGCCACAGCCCATATTACTCAACGAGAATATTCCCATCTCTGAGGACCTGCAAGAATCGATCCAGATCCTCCTCTGCCCGTTCCGGGGTAACATTATAACGATCTAAGAGGGCAGAGAGTAAATCCTCACGGCTCTGCTCTCCCTGTGTCAAACGCTCTAAGAGGAATGCTCCGGGAGCATTGAGGGTAATCATGCCGTTAAAATCCGCATGATCCTTCCCCACTGCTACGGCAACCCACTGCCCCGACACCTCTCGGAGCATATAGCGGTACTTAAGTCTCATGATTCTTTCCCTCTACAATGGTCTCATATGCCACAATGGCGGCTTCCTTTTCGGGGGTGCAACGGATCCGCCACAGATTGCAGTGATTGAGTAGCTTTTCCACCATGTCCAGAGTAGCCATGGTAGCCTCGGGATCCGGGGGTAGGAAAATCTGAACCATTAGGAGGTTCAGTGCCTCTTCCTTACTCAGGGGGGTGACCTCATTCACAGGGGCACGCTCAATGAGACACAGATCCTTCAGCTCCGCACGAACCAGACGGTAAATGCCCTCCTTCCCTGCCCAGGGGGTACCATAGGCATAGGGGATCCCATCATAGAAACGAACAATGGGCTTATCTCCGTTGACGATATTGACCTTGGGGAAATAGGTCTTGATCCAGTGACGGGTATGGGTGGTCTTACCTACACCGCTGCGGGCAAAGAAGGCAATTCCCCGTCCCTCAGCCTCAATAACCGCAGAGTGGAGAAGCAGAGCGTTTCTCACAGGGAGCTGCATACACAGCTTGCGGTAAGTGCAGACACTTTCCAAATAGCCCATATTCCCGGGGTACTGAGAAACCTTTGCTTCCTGCAGCATTTCTTCGTCGGTGACGGAGATCACAAAATCCGTCTCACGATCCCCCTCGTAGAGAAAATATTGGCACTGCTGGTCAAGATGGGGATAGCGATTGCGTAGTTCCACCACAAAATCAGCAAACAAATAACGGGCCATAGACATACTCCTTCAGTATAAAATAAAAACATTACAGTCATTTTACCATAGCATGAGGAAATAGTCAAGTTTTCCCGAAAATTCCTCTGTCAAATCCAAAAGAATTTCCGCCCCACTTGAAAAACCTCTGGTTTTCTGTTATAATAGGTCACAAGAATAGAATAGACTATGAACTTCTAAGGAGTAACAACATGAGAAAACTATTATGTATCCTATTATGCTTAGCACTGCTGAGTGGTCTGTTTGTCGCAGGCGCCCCGGCACCATTGGGTCTTGTGTCAATTTCTTATAAAGGTCAGCTTGCCACACAGCTCTCCCCCACTCATTTTAGGCTATACCTGACCGCCACCGCAGAGGGTGAGAGTGATTCCCTGATCATCGAGAAATCCGATCCCAAGTCTGACATATCCATTGCCTATACCCCCAATGATGCTATGGAGAATTTTTCTTCTTACACAGACACCCAACTGTATGCCACCATTACCCTCACCCGTGGAACGGAGTCCATGACCATCCGCCTGGATCTGATCCCCATAGACGGTATTGCCACCATGTACCTCTACAGTGACGATCCCGTGAACCACGGCAGACTCTGGGTAGAATCCAGCCCCGATAAGTCTAACGCCACCACAGGCTCCATGATTCTTAAAAATGAGGCAGGGGAAACCGTCTACCATAACGCCCTGACCCAGATCAAGGGCCGTGGCAACTCCACCTGGCTCGCAGAAAAGAAGCCCTACCAGATCAAACTGGACAAGAAAACCGACCTTTTAGAAACCGGCGATTCCCATAACTCCTCTAAAACCTGGGTGCTTCTGACCAATCACTCCGATCCCTCTCAGCTCCGCAATCGTACGGTTTACGATCTGTCTGTAGCTATGGGCATGGAGCCCGGCATCCAGTGCCGTCCCATTAACCTGTTCTACGATAACGAATACCGTGGCACCTACCTCCTGTGCGAAAAGGTAGAGATCAAATCCGGTCGTGTAGATATCACCGATTTAGAAGAAGCTATCGAAGAGGCCAACCCCCATATCCCGGATTTCGATTCCCTCCCCACCGCCACGGGGAAAACCGCTAACGGAGCAACCTATCTCTACTGTCCCGATTTAAAGAGCCCCGAAAATATCACCGGTGGCTATCTCTTAGAGCTGGATACCGCTGTCCGCGCCGCCGCTGAGAAATGCTATTTTATCACCAAGCGTAAGACCCACATCGTGGTTAAGAGTCCCGAATACGCTTCCAAAGAGGCAATGGACTACATTGCAACCTACTACCAGGAGTTCGAAGATGCCCTGTATAACATGGGCACTCACCCCGAAAACGGCAAGACTCTGGAGGACTATGCAGATATCAACACCCTGGCACAGTGCTACATCATTAACGAGCTGACCAAGAATCCCGACGGCTACCGCACCTCCTGCTATTTCTACAAGGATACAGATTCCAATATTCTCAAAGCCGGCCCCATCTGGGACTATGACCTCTCCTTCGGTCAGGGCTGGGGACAGTTCATAGCCTCCTGCTCCGATCCCACGGGATATTTTACCCTCTTTGCCAATTTCAGCAAGGAGCTGTACCACTACGGCCCCTTCCGTCAGGCAGTACATGATATTTATTTGGGTCAGGTTTCAGACCTTGTAACAAACAGGGTTCTCCCCTCCCTCAGAGAGAATATTACCGCTATCTCCCCTGCCGCCCGGGGTAACGACTTGGTATGGAATCGTTCTTCTTCCTCTTTTACCACCGCTTGCACCGCATTAGAATCCTATATCAAAACCCGTAATACCTGGCTGACAGAGGCCTTCTCCACCTGGAACGGAGAGAAAGAAGAGGAAATGAACCTCTTCCACGATGTCAAGGAAACAGATTGGTTCTACGAATCCGTGGTAGAAGCGGGGCAATTGGGACTCATTAACGGCATGGGCTTCGGGGTTTTCGCTCCCTACCAAACTGCGACTCGTGCCCAAACCACTAAGATCCTCTGGGTCATGGGTGGCTCCCATGAGGCAAAGAACAGCCCCCTCTTCCCCGATGTAGACCCCACGGCATGGTATGCGCCCCCCGTTGCCTGGGCGAAGGAGGCCGGTGTCATTAACGGCTATACAAACGGCAACTTCGGCCCCGAGGATCCCATTACCAGACAGGATCTGGTAGTCCTTCTGTACCGTTGGTCAGGAGAAAAGCAAGAGGATCTGACCTCCCTTCAGACCTTCGCCGACCACAGCTCCGTATCCCTCTATGCTAAAGAAGCCATTTGCTGGGCTATTGCACAGGGCATTCTCACAGGCTATACCGACAATACCCTCCGCCCCAAGAACC
>JAZREB010000082.1:0-6425 GCA_045660585.1 Faecousia sp.
AATCATCCACAGGAGAATAATATTCCTGTCCATCCTTGGTTCCATGGAGCACGGAACGGATCCGATCATTCATGTTGACCGCAGTCATGCCGGTGAGGGTAAAGTAGTAGTAATTGCCCTGCTCCACAGGCTGAATCTCTACGGTCTTGACCCCCGTCTTAACGCTATCCTTGTAGGTGTCGACCTCCACGGTCATATAAACCGTATCCATGTCGAAGCCGGTCAGCAGAGACTTGCTTACTGCTATGTTGACGGAAATATCACTTGCCAGATTCAGGGTATGTCCGATCTTCCACTTGCTTTCCTGAACAGGTTCCTTGACCTCTGCCTGTCCGCAAATACACAGACCGTCAACATAGGTATGAGCCTCTTCTGCGGCGTAGTCGCAGGATCCACAGGTAACGATGTGGGTATCTGTATCCTTGGAAGTATAAATAGGAGCATGCCCGGTTGCGGGAATGATTTCCTGTGCGGTGAGAACTTCACCACAAACGGAGCAGTGTTTGCCTTCTGTCAGGCCGGAGGTGGTACAAGTAGCTGCAACAGCCTTGTCGGTGACGACACTATGTCCCGGAGCGGGGATCTCCTCGGAAGAAATCGTCTTGCCACAAATGGTACAGATTTGCATCACGGTGCCCTTTTCTGTACAGGTGGGCTCGGTTCTTGTCTCGGTAATCTCGCCGTGGGCTAAAGTCTCACGATAGAGAACAACCTTGGTATTTCCACAGGTCAGGCAGGTCAGGGTCTTTTCCCCATCTTCACCACAGGTAGGCTGTTTGGTGATTGTACCTGCATTGTAATTATGGGGTGTTGCGGGAACGACCATGGTATAGCTGTGTCCGCAGGTGCAGGTGTAGGTTGCAACCGTATCGGAAGCACAACCGGCCTCGGGAGTCTCCACGGTGTAAGCATGCTTGTGTCCCTGCATACTTAAGCAGTAGCCCAGCTGTGCTGTACCGTAGGAAGAACCGCTATAGACCTGTACATCTGCGACGCCATCTGCTTTGTTGGTAGGTGTGCCGGTCACCGCGATAAGGAAGGTTGCATCGGCTCCGGAAGAGAGGATAGCAGATCCACTGCGGTGGATGGTAACGGTCTTTTTGTCGGAGCTTACGGTAAAGGTGCAGGTGCCGGTAAAGCCTTCGTTTGAAAGGATGCCGTTGGTGCCTCGGGTGGTATCAACGGTCAATCCGTCGTTCAGGGTAAAGACCAGCTTGGTGGCGGAAAAGGCCACGCCCATGGACTGGTTAGCAACATAGAATTCTACAGTTGCATCACTTCCTGTGACACACTTAGCTGTTGCAAACAGTGCCTTATAGTCTGCACGGGAGAAGGCATAGCCCAGGAGTTTGCTGTTACTTTCCATAGCTTCCACAATATTGGTCACTTCGGTATCAATGACCGCCGTGGTGGGCTGGGTAGAGCCGGTGCTTTCGTGGGTCTGAACAGTAGCAACCACGGGACAACCACGGCTGATAGCGTTGAGAGCTACCTTTGTGACCCAGGAAGTATCCTTCCCGTATTCGGAAGAATAGGTAGTAGAAACTGCATAGTCTACATACTTTGCAAGCTCTTCTACATACTGACCGTAGGAATAGATGCCCCACTCTTCACTGTTGCCGGATTCGGGCATCAGCGCAACGGTAAGGAGCTTGCTACCTGCGGCGGTCTTTGCTTCGGCAACGAAATTTGTAACGGTGTCAATACGGAGCTTCTTGAGACCGCGGACACCCAGATAGCCTGTGGTCTTGGTGTAAACCACGCCACTTCCGGAATGGACGGTGGTAGAGGCTTTATCTGTATTGTAGTAATCATCTGCAAACATCAACTTGCTGAGGCTGTAGCCGGTGCCGGGGGTAGTGCCGCCGGAAGCCCATGCATAGTAGGTATAGCTCGCACCGTTATTATAGCCCGCAGTAGAACCGGTAACAGACTTGTACTTAAAGCCACCTTCACGGCACAGAGCCTTGACAGCTTCGTTATAGTCGCTGACGGTGCCGTAGCCACCTAAGAGGTAGGCATCCAGCATATCCTTGCCCCAGTCGAAGTTAGCCGTACCGTAACGCATAGCATCCAGATGGATGCCGGCAACATCGTAGTTTTGAGTCAATTCTTCAATCAAGGCTGTGGTGTAGTCGATATATCCCTGATTGCGGAGGTTTGCATAGTAATAGGTGGAATCTGTGTAGGTATCTCTAAAGTGAACAGCTCTTGCGGCGGTGTCAACATTGGTAGTATAGTGCTTATCACGACCCGTCATCATCCATGCGTGGATGCGAATACCGTAGGGCTGAGCGGCGGTGCAGAGTTCCTCAAGGTAATCACGGCTACTGCTTAACTCAGCAGCACCGGGAACATTGGTCTGCCATGCAAGAATACCGTCTGTACCCTTGACGAGGAAATAGATGTCGGTAAAGCCCAACTGCGCATACTCTTTGACAATTGTCTCTGCACTTCTGGTATCCAGAGCGTTGGTCCAGAGCCATGCGGCAACGATCCCATCTGCGCTCTGAGAGCCGGTTGCAGGGAGAGTCGTACCGGAGGCTAACAGGTCACCGGAAATAAGGCAGTACAGATCGCCGGAGTAGCCTTCGGTATCTTCTGTTGCTTCCTTTTGACCTCGGAGTTCGGTGGAGGTATGTCCCGTAGCAGGGATACCTTCTGTACAGCTATTTCCGCAGACAGAGCAATCATAACGGATCGTACCATCGGCGGTGCAGGTTGCAGGGGTAATTTGGGCATCACCATAGGTGTGGTTTGCCAAAATTACAGTACCCTTCTCAAGGATAGTGTTGCAGACGGTGCAATAGGTATCACCGGTGTAGCCGTCGGTGGTGCAGGTCTTTGGGACGACTCCCACAAGTTGGGGCTTTCCGTGTCCGAGAGCCGGGATCTCATATTCGTAAACATCACCGCAATCCTTGCAAATGAAGGTAATGATGCCGGGCTCTGTGCAGGTGGGATCGGAGAGTTTCTTTCCCTCGTAATCATGCTCGATTCCCGACAGCAGACCGCAGTAAGAAGAATATTCCAAATAGCTCGTGCCTGCACAGTAGGAGCGAATGATTGCAGGAGGATTGACTGCATGGGGTGTTCCCGTTACTGCAACGGTAATGCTTGCCTCTCCGGTGCCGGCCTTCATAATGGTCTTGCCGGAGGCGCTGATGGTAATGGTATTATCCTTGACCGCAAAGGTGGGACTGTTGAGCCAGCCGTTCTCATCGGTCAAACCGATGGAGAAACGGGAGGTATCCACGGTCATACCGTCTTGCAGGGTGATAGTAACCTTGGACATATCGGAGCTGGAAACCGCGTTTGCACTGTACTGGTTGTGGAGGGTAAAGGTGATGGTAGAATCCTCCGGATTATACTTTGCACCGGTCAACGCAGTGGCATCCGCACGGAAGATAGCAACACCAAGGATCTCACCCTTGCCATCACCATTGTTCATCTCTTCTGCCAAATCATAAATGGCAGTAACATCGTTGTAAATGGTCTGGCCGGTACCCATCTTGGTATTGTCCTCCAGGCTGTAGGCCTGGATACCTGCTACCACATTTGCACCGGCATTAGCGGCGTTACAGCACAGCTCTGCAACCCAGTCGGAAGTCTTGCCGAATTCCACGGAGTAAACCATAGGGCAGATATAGTCCGTATACTTTGCAAACTTCTCCGCAGACTGACCGTAGACCATAGAAGCACTTGCGGTCTGCAGAGATTCAGGCATCACCGCAACGGTAATGATGTAGTCATCTCCTGCGGTTTCTCCTACCATCTTCACGAAATCAGCGTTGGTATCGGTACGCATCTGATAGATAGCCTTCATGCCCACAGCGGTAGAGGAAGTACCGGTCATATAAGAAGCGTAAGTACCGTCTTTTGCAGCAGCCATGGCATTATTATAGTCTGTTGCTTTAATGCCATAGTTTTCGATCAGGTAGTTTTTCGTTTCGTCACACCAGTCATAGTTCATGGTGCCGTAACGGATGGTGTCCAGATGGAAGCCCGCAACATTGTAGTTGTCTCGAATCTCTTCTACAAGGGCCTTCATGTAATTCTGATAGGCTTCCTTGCGGAGATTTACGTAGTGGTTGTTGATCTTACTGCTACCCTGACCGTAGGTGATATGGGAATAGTCCGATCCGGGATTGTTGCTGACATAATTCTCATCCAAAGCCGCCATCATCCATGCGTGAACACGGATGCCGTAGGGCTCTGCCGCATCGATGACCTCTTGCAGAATATCCCGTCCGGGATAAGCCTCCAAGCCGCCCTTGACCTCAGAAGGCCAGTAGAGCTTACCGCTGGTACCCTTTACAAGGAGGTAGATGTCGGTAATACCACTCTCGCTCATGGAACGAACGGTTTGCTCGGCACTGCCCTTGCCACGGTTGTATATCACACTGGCCCAGAGCCAAATGCCCACGATGTCGTCTCTGCTTGCAGTAGCAGGGGCAGTGATAGTACCCTCTTCTACCAGTTTTCCACAATCCAGACAATAGGTATCACCGCTATAGCCGGGATTATTCGGTGTAGCAGAGATCGCTCCCCGAATTTCGGTATTCAGGTGACCCGTTGCAGGAAGAACCTCACTGTCGGTGCTGTTGCAGGCAGAACAGGCATAGTAAGCCGTGCCTGTCTTGGTGCAGGTGGGTTCTATGCGATAGGATTCCTTATATTTGTGCTGTGCGGGAACGGCGTTACCGTAGGACAGGTAGGTATTGCAATCCTTGCAGTAGACATCGCCGGAGTAGCCGTCTTTGGTACAGTCGGCGGGAACCTCATTCTGTACCTCCGTATTCACGTGACCACCCATAGGCACAGTCTCAGTTCGGGTAGCTCCGCAATCGGTGCAGGTGTAGGTCTTTACGCCATCTTCTACACAGGTGGGGACTTTGGTAACGACACCGGAATCGAAGTCGTGGTTCGTACCGGTTCCCTTAAAATCGTAGACGATCTGATACTTATCTCTGACGCTAGGTTCATAGGTGGTGCCGGTATAGGTTTCTACATAGAGCTTACCTTCGGCGATATAGTAGCCCTGAATGCTGTGACCGGAGGGCATGGAGGGCTTATAGAATTCTGTCCAAGTCTTGGTAGAAAACTTATAGATATAGATACGGGTGGAGGTCATCATATAGAGATTCTCTCCGTCCGTATCCAGATACTTCGCACCGCTGGGAATGGTGCCGACATAGGTGGATTTTCCGTCTTTCCATTTGTACAGACCGCTGTTTACATAGTAAATGTCGTTGCCCACCAGACAGAAGGCATTTTTGAAGTTCTTCCAGAAGGCGTTATCATATTTGGTGGAGGTGGTATTGCCGGTAAAGTCGTCTGCATCGTGATTCCTTTTCAGGGCGGTGGAGGAGAGCATAAAATCTGCGTGCTCTGCACGGCCACTGTGATCAGGGATCGGATCGTCCCATGTGCAGTCCACATGATACTCTTCGCCGTCGATCTCGATGATGTTCCAAGCATGGTTCAGCGCATCGGACTTACACATGCCACAGGTAATGCCCAGACGGTTCATCAGATAGGCATAAGCATCCTGGTAGCCATCGCATACCGCCTTGCGCAAGACCAGTGCGCCATAGGCGGTGTAGCACAGATCTCCGGTGAGATTTTCTGTGTCGTAGGTGCATTGCTGTACAAGTTCGTCGTGAACCAGCAGGGCAAGTTCCAGATCGCTCAGACCTTCCGCTGCCAAGAAGGGACAGAGGAACTCATCCACCATTGCTAAAAACTCATCCCGTCTTTGCATTGCCTCTTCATAGGTGTCCCGATACTTATACGACAGATAGTTATAACACCCGTCACGTCCCATGAAGGATAAGGAACTTCTCAGCATGAATCCCAGTTCGGGATGTCCTGTAAATAGGTAATATAAGGCATTCTGCGCTTCCGGACTGATGGGGATCCGGAAGTCCAAGATGGTACAAGATCCCTCTCCGGACAAAATCGATTCATAAATTCTTTCTTGGAGGGATTTTAGTTCAGCTTCGTCCAAATCAAAGAGTTCCATGAGTTCTTCCGAGGAATAGTAGCTGTAATTGTCCCGTTTACGGGTATCGCGGATGAGGTAATCTTCCCCATCGTTTGCAGATGCACTCACACTGAACAAAGAAAAACACAATATGAGGGCAAGGAGCAAAGAAATGATACGTTTTCCTTTCATAAAATAGCCTCCTTAACAAAATATATATCACAGGATTATAATACCATAACAGATGCAAAAAAGCAATCGCAAAACACTTTTTACTCCCATATTGTTCCCAAATCCGCAAATCACAGTTTATCGATCTATGTAGAGTACTCAAAGTTTGCACAGACCCTTGGCTCCCTCTGACGAGGGAGCTGTCGCCCTTGGGCGACTGAGGGAGAGAAAAAACTTGCAATTTCCACCGGCTTCGGCTATTTATGCT
>JAZREB010000083.1:0-1118 GCA_045660585.1 Faecousia sp.
TCCGTGCCCCTTGGGGCACACATTCATGCCTCGCCTTGGCGAGGTATATCATACCGTAGGTATATCATGCCCCACAGCCGTGGGGTATATCATATCGTAGATATATCATTCGCACCAACGGTGCGCTAAACGGGAATTTGACTTGATTTGTGGGTGAAGTGGTATTTCTTGGTTTTTGAGGCATAGATATCTATGAGGTGGTATCATGTCTTGGGAACAACGCAATCGGATACGGATTATTTTAGCGGCGTGGCTGATCCTCGGAGGGATGGTCATGGCGGTGTTTCGCAGCAGTGTTGCACCTGTGGCAGAGGAACTGATTTGCACCCAGGTGGATAATCAGGCCAGTGATGTGATCAACGGTGCCATTGGGGAGCTCATTGCAGAGGGGAACATTGCCTATGATCGCATGATCTCCGTGGAAAAGGATACTGCCGGTAATGTGACGGCGGTCTGCACCAATGTGGCAGAGGTAAACCGTCTGAAAACCGCTGTATTGGAACGGGTGGATCGGAAGCTAATGACCCTTTCTACCGAGGAACTCAGCGTGCCTGTGGGCAGTGTGATCCTGCCGGAGCTGTTCTCCGGGGAGGGCCCCTATGTGCCACTGCGTGTGTTGGCGGTTCGTAGCTCCGATGCGGTATTTCGCAATAGCTTTACAGGTGCGGGGATCAATCAGACCCTACACCAGATCACAATAGATATCCATGTTAAGGTTACGGTCTTAACATGGTCGGGAACCATGGAGATCCCCGTGGATTCTGCTGTATTGGTGGCGGAAACGGTGATCGTTGGGACGGTTCCTACGACTTATTTTGGAACGGAGGCAGAATAATGGATCCGAAGGTAGAAATCCGGGAATTAACGGAAAAATTGGATCGTGCCAATTATGAATACTATGTGTTAGACAATCCCACTATGGCAGACTTTGAATATGACCGTCTCCTGAGACGGTTGGAGGAATTGGAGGCTCAATACCCGGAACTGGCTTCCCCCCTGTCTCCTGCCAAGAGAGTGGGAGGTCAGGCTGTAGAGGGCTTTGCCAAAGTGGAGCACCCTGTGCCCTTAGAGAGCTTACAGGATGTGTTCTCCATGGAGGAGGTAGGGGAGTTCCATGA
>JAZREB010000084.1:0-2403 GCA_045660585.1 Faecousia sp.
CATTTTCGATGCCATTACCTATGCCCTCTACGGAGAGGCAAGTGGGGATAGTCGTGAGACAGATATGCTCCGATCCAAATACGCCTCGGAAGAAGAGGAAACCTATGTAGAACTGACCTTTCTCCACAAGGGAAAGAACTATACCGTGACCCGCAGCCCCGAATATTATCGGAAAAAGAAGGTAGGAGAGGGTCTGGCGAAACAGATCGCAAAGGTGGAGTTTGCGGCGCCTGACAGACCCCCTGTGACCAAAATTAAGGAAGCCAATACCGCCATAGAGGAGTTACTGGGATTGACTATGGAGCAGTTCTCTCAGATTGCTATGATCTCTCAGGGGGCGTTTCGGGAACTGTTGCAGGCTAAGACGGAGACTCGCAGAGTGATTTTCCGCAGTATTTTTAAAACTGCATTGTATGAAAAGCTGGAAGAGAGGCTCTCTGCGGAGGCAAAGAGCCTGAAACAGGAACGAGAGAGCGCAAAAGCAGGGATTCGCCAATATATTTCCGGCATTGCCTGCGGTGAGGATTCTTACCGCAGAACAGAGGTTGAGAAGGCTAAGAAAGACGAAATGCTCACCGAGGATGTCTTACAGCTTTTAAAGGAGCTTCTGCAAGAAGATGGGATGGCATATGAGTCCTTGGGGAAAGAGATTACTGCCTTGGATGAGGAATGTAAGACTATAGCCGCAGAAATCGGTAAAAGCAAAGAAATCCAAAAGAACCGCAATACCCTCCATGACCGCAGGGAGGCAGAAAAAACTAAGTCGGAAGAAAAGGAAAAACTGGCACAGGCACTTGAGAGCACAAAGGAAACTCAGCCCCGACAAGAGGAATTGGGGAAGGAAATTGCCCAGGTCGAGACGATTCTCCCCCAATATGAGGAATACCGAAAGGCTCTTGAGGATTACGAAAAGCTTGAACTGGAGCGAAAAGAGGCAGAAGAAGGAAGTTTAGAGGCAGAGGAGCAAAAAGCAGAGGTAGAAAAGACCCTGACCGAGCTGAAAGCGGAATGGGAAACCCTGCAAGATGTCACCGGTCAAAAGGAAAAGCTACACAGTGAGCACAAAGACCTGTCCCGTCAAAAGGAGGAACTCAAGGAACTGTTGGAGGCTTTTGCCATTCTCCGAAAAGAAGAAAAGAGCCTGCTGAAAAAGCAGAAGGCTTATACCGAGGCTTCTAAACATTCCCAGGCTTTGGCAGAGGAGTACGAGAGGAAAAACAAGGCATTTTTGGACGAGCAGGCGGGGATTTTAGCAGGGAGCTTGGAAGAAGGGAGCCCTTGCCCCGTATGCGGTTCTACGACCCATCCCCATCTTGCAGGGCTGTCGGAACACGCACCTACCGAGGCTGAGGTAAAGGATGCCAAGACCGCCTATGAGGAAGCCCAAGCCATTACTACCACCGCCAGCCTGGAAGCAGGAACCCGGAACGCAGTGGTCAATGAGAAGAGAACCTTCGTTGTCGGGCGGTGCAATGTCCTATTGCCGAGGGTGGATTTCGACCTGGCAGAAGAACGAGCCAATGAACTGGCACAGGAACTGGAAGAAAAACTCCGAGATCTGCAAGCTAAAATAGACGAGATGATAAGGAAGGAAAAGCGAAAGCAGGAACTGGACAAGGCTCTTCCCGCACAGGAAGAGAAACGCAAGGCAGTGGCTCAAAGGATCTTGGAAGAAACGGAAAAGTTAGCTACGTTAAAAGCCAACGGAGAGAATCGAAAGGGAGCACTGACGGCGCAAAAAGAAAAACTGCCATACGAAAGCAGAGATGTGGCGGTGGCAGAAAAGGAACGTTTGGAAGGGGAGCTTGCAACCCTCAAGTCCCTGGTGCAAAAGGCTACGGAGGACTATAACCAATGCGTCAACAGCCTGTCCGGCATTCAAGGGGAGATCAAATCCCTGGAAGAGAGCCTAAAGGATGCTCCGGAGATCTGCATCGAGGAGTTAGAAGAACAAAAGGCCATTGCGGAAAGCCTACAAAAGACCAAGGAAGAACAGAAGGAAAAACTTGCCTCTCGGATCCGAGTCAACAAGAATGCGGAGGAAGGCATTTTGCAGAAGGCGAAAAGTATTACGGAACTGGAGCAGAGATTTGTATGGATCAATGCCCTTTCCGATACGGCGAACGGCAAAATCAAGGGTAAAGAGAGATTGTCTCTGGAGGTATATTATCAGGGAATCTTTTTTGATCGTATTTTGAGCAGAGCCAATATCCGCCTGGGAGAAATGTCGGGGGGACAGTATGACCTGAAACGAGCCAAAGCCGGCAAATCCGGCTCCAGTGGATTGGATCTGGATATTGTAGACCATGTAAACGGCACCCAGCGGAGCGTCAATTCTCTCTCCGGCGGTGAGGCATTCCTGCCGTCTTTGTCTTTAGCACTGGGTTTGTCCGATGAAATCCA
>JAZREB010000085.1:0-2401 GCA_045660585.1 Faecousia sp.
TAGCCCTTGACGATCTGTGCCTTTGCACCGTAGCGCAGAAGATCAGCGCAGAGGATCTTGAGGGATTCTACATTGCCTTCTTTATTCATCTGAGAATAAGCGTAGTCTGCAATGCTGTAGTCGTCTGTGGGAGAGTAGTACCCCTGTCCATCGTTTGTGCCGTGAAGCACGGAGCGAATACGGTCATTCATGTTGACCGCTGTCATGCCGGTGAGGGTGAAGTAGTAATAATTCCCCTGCTCCACAGGCCGAATCTCTACGGTCTTGACTCCCGTTTTTTCGCTGTCCTTGTAGGTATCGACCTCCACGGTCATGTAGACCGTATCCATATCGTAGCCGTCAAGGACAGACTTCTTAACTGCCAGATTGACAGAAATATCACTTGCCAGATTCAGAGTATGACCCGGCTTTAGCTGGGCATTTTCTATGGGCTCCTTGATTTCCTTTTCGCCACAGATACACAGACCCTCAATGTAGCTGTGGGGCTCCTGTGCAGTGAAGGTGCACTTCTCACAGGAAATGCCATGGGTGTCATTGTCCACGGGGGTATAGACGAGAGTGTGTCCCAACGCAGGGATCTCGCCCTGGGCAGTGAGCACCACACCGCAAGTAGCGCAGTGCTTGCCCTCGGTCAGGCCCGTAGAGGTACAGCCGGGAGCTATGGCTCCGTCGGAAACTTCACTGTGTCCCGTGGCAGGGATCTCCTGTCGGGCAGTGATGACCTCGGAGCATACACTGCAGTGGGAACCCTCGGTCAGACCGGAAAGGGTGCAGGTGGGAGCAACGGCTTCATCGGTGACTACGGTATGATCCCCCTTGGGAAGGACATCAACCTTGGTCTTGGAGCAATAGATGCAAGAGAACAGGGCTTCCCCTTCTGCTCTGCAGGTGGGCTCTTTGATGACCTGTCCTCCGTCATAGGCGTGGGAGTTATCGTCATTTTCCCGATAGGCATAGACGATCTCGTTGTTAGCCTTTGTGTTCTGGTCGAAATTGGGGCTGTTGTTGGGATGGAGGTAGAAGTTATTGTTCTTTGCCTGGAAACCGTAGATCACATGGCCGGATTGGAGCTCAGGCTGATAAACCACAGAAGCAGTATTGCTCTCGGGGAAATATTCATAAATAGCAGTGGGAGTGGAGAAGAACAGGCTCTCTCCATCGGAGGCCAGGCAGTTATAGGTGCCTGACCAGGGGCTCCAACTACCGGGGATGGAATAGAGGGTGGTGGAAACACCATCTTCCCACTTGCACAGGTGGCGGGAGCTGTTGATGTAATAAATCTGTCCATCCAGAACGCAGAAAGCAGAGCGCACATTCTGCCAGAAGGCAGTGTCATAGGTAGTGTTGGCAGGGTTGCCGGTAAAGTCCTCTGCCTCGTGGTCATTGGCCTTCAACGCCTCCGTAGAAAGGAGGAAATTGGTGTGATACACAGAGCCGCCACGGTCGTAAACGGGATCGTCGAAGGTTACGTCCAGATGGTATTCCAGACCGTCGATCTCGATGATATTCCAGGCGTGGTTCAAGGCATCGGACTTACACAGACCGCAATTGACCCCCAGCTCCATGAGAATATAGGCAAAGGCCTCGGCATACCCCTGGCAAACAGAGGTTCCGTTAACCAGCAGACCATACGCACTATACATATCGTTGCCGGTTGCATAGGTGATATCGTATTCGTAATTAGCCGCCAGATAGTCGTGGATCAAAAGCGCCAATTCCAGATCGGACAGCCCCTCTTCCTGACGGAAGAGGCACAGGATTTTCTGGGCGGCATCAATGAAGGCGGTATGCTTTGCCATACAGGTTTCGTAGTCGGTCTCGTACACAGGAGTAACCCAGGCAATGGTTCCGTTGGAATAGTAGGAATAAGAAATTCGGGAAACAAAGAAGTGCTCGGGATTGACACACATCAGCCCCAGGAGAGCCTGCACGGCAGTGTCATTCAAGGCAATGTTATGGCCCTGGAGACTCCATTTGGTATTGGTCATGACTGCCTCATGGCAGTCGGCCTTCATAACTTCCAGCTCTTCCCTGGATACCTCAAGCATTTCCATGAGCTGTTCGTCGGAATAATAGGTGTAACTGGTGCGGGTGCGAGATACCCCACGGGTGGTAATGCCTGCCGCTTGCACCCCTGTGGACAGAAGAGAGAACAAAAGAGCAAGGGTCAGGAGCAGTGCTGAGAGTCTACGCAGTTTCATTGTGTGCCTCCTTAAAAATCAAAAGCCACAGCAATCGACCTTCGGTTTTTAGCTGTGGCAACAGTTCTTGGGGGGGAAGATCCCCTCTGGATTTTATTATAGCACAAGAGAAACAGATTGCAAGGGGGCGTTTGCATTTTCTCTAATTTTCCCCAATTTACAGTTTGTTATTTTGTTCAAAATGCGAGTTTAACGAATCA
>JAZREB010000086.1:0-3023 GCA_045660585.1 Faecousia sp.
ATGTACAACATAACAAAAATAGAAGGGGCATAATTTACGTGCTTTGCTTTTCCGGCATAGGCATCGTTACCGGGCAGAATTATCGTTTTACAAATAGTCCGAAGAGATGGAATTTCATGATTCATTTGCACAAGTGGGTCAAAAGAGCCTTCGGGAGTACAGGGTACTTCCGAAGGCTCGGGTTTTACCGGGGGAGTTGTGACAGGATGTACAGACCCTTGTCATCCAGCAGATCCTCTAAGTCCTCCTGTACCATGGTTGTTTCTATGGACAGGGTTTTCTGCAAGGGATCCAGGGCAATGGATCCGATGGAAGGGTGGCTTGCAAGAGTCTCTTCTATGGGGGCACAACAATCCTTACAGTGGCTGTGGGAAACACAGCTTCCGCAGGGTTGCAGTGCTACCGAAAACAGATATTTCATAGAAATGCCTTTCCGGCAATCCCCACAGCACTTAGGCTTGCAGATTGGAGTTGCCTGTGGATTTTAACTGGAGCTGGAGCTTATCTGCGATCAGGGCAATAAACTCGGAATTGGTGGGCTTACCCTTAGTGATGCTGACGGTATAGCCGAAGACCCGTTGCAGGGTATCCAGATCGCCCCGATCCCATGCTACCTCAATGGCATGGCGGATGGCACGTTCCACACGGCTGGGAGTAGTGCCGAAGGTCTTGGCTACCTGAGGGTAGAGAACCTTGGTAATGGCATTGATGACATCCATATCCTTTACGGCGATCATAATGGCTTCGCGGAGGTACTGGTATCCTTTGATATGTGCGGGAACACCGATCTCGTGGATCATGGATGTGACCATGGTTTCGATATTGGTTTCCAGACGGTTGTAGTTTTTCTGGTGCTTCAGGGCGTCCCGCATTTCTTCCATGCGCTCCAAAACAGCGGCAGGGGTGCAGGGCTTGAGCAGGATGTACTGGACACCCTGGGACAGCAAGAGACCTGAAATAAATTCGGTCATAAAGTCTGCCATGACAAGGAACATGGGCTTCTTGTCCAGGGCGTTTGCGGCCTTGAGTACGGCAATCCCGTCTGCCTGGGGAAGCATGGTATCAACCACCAGAATTTCCGGCTTAGTAGTTTTCAGTAGTTCTATGGCACGCAAACCGTCATTTGCGGTACCTACTACGGTATATCTGTCTGAGTTTTGCAAAATGGCTCCCAGCTTGTTGCTGAAATCCTCACTGCTGTTAGCAAGCAGTACGCGGTACATTTTTTCCATGATGGATCGATCCTCCTCAAAAAACTCCGTATTGATGTTCGGTGCTTCTAATTTAGCATACCGTTCGATGAATTGCAAGGAGTTTTCGGAGAAATATCCCAATTACTGTTCGACAAATAGTTACAGAAACGGGGATTTCGACAAAAAATATAACATTTCGCACTCAAATGGATTACAAAAAATGCGATTCTATTCAATGTTAAATTGCAAAATGATACATTTTCTCTGCCTCCGTTTTACAAAATTCAACGAACTTCTACGGAATCGGCATTGTTTCGTGCAAGAAGGACCTCCATAGCCGCCCGTCTGCGGTAAGAGGACAGCAAAAGTCCCATCCAACCCAGGGGACTCAGTATGGTGCCGATCTCACATAGCAGTCGCAGACGGAAATCTGTGGCCTCCATCCCCAGGAGCATTAGGAGCAGAACGATCAGCTGACAGACAGAGCCCAGAGACCAAAGAGCCTCTGAGAAAAGGCGGTAGCGTGCCATTTTTTTAGAAGGGGTGTAGGAAACGCAGGCCTTTAAGTAACGACGGTCGGCGAATCGATTGACTATCAGAGATAGGGCCTGTAGTGCAAGGGCTGTGTACAGGGCATATTTTCCTACAACGTGGTGAAGTCCGAAGCCGATGAGGAAGCAGATGATCACAATGGTGACCAATCCGCCTACAGCAAGGCAAATGGAGATCCGAAGGAGCGGATTACGAGTATTCAAAGGATTACCTCCAAAGGGAATATACTAAGTTATAATGTGGGGTATGGGTTCTGCAAAAACCGATCTTATTGGCACAGAGAACAGGGGGAGTAGCCCAAAGAAACGGCCTCTTGCTTACTGTAGACACTGTAGTCCTGACGGGAGAAGTCCTTGCAATCATAGCTGTGGAAGAGCTTGGCTTTTCCTTCCGGGATAAATACGATGTGGGTATCGAAGAATTCGGTTTTCTTTCGCAGATCCTCCAGCTTTTCTTCCAGACTGCGGATGGTATCCCGGGAACGGGCCAGTTCTCTTTCCAGATTGGTCTTTTCGGCGGTGACCGCTTTCAGTTCGTTACGGGTGGCAATGTAGGCGTCGGAGCCCAAATTGGCAAGCTCTGCTTCCAAAGCGGTAGCGGCCTGCTCTGCTTGCCGCAGTTTTTCTGTGAGGCGGACACACTCGTCCTCCACGGATTGGAGACGGGAGGCCTCTGTAGACAGGCGGGCATTTTCTTGGTAGTAGAATGCACCTTGGCAGAAGAAGGCACCGCACAGTACAATGGTCAGCAAGGAGAAAAGAATGGGGAAACGACTTCTTTTTTTCTTCTTGGGGGCTTTCTTTCCGTCTTGTTTTTTGGTGATTTGGACGGACTTCCGCTTGGGAAGCTGGATTTTCTTGCTGAGATAGGGAGAGGGAGACAGGGGAACAGCGGTTACTTGACTGCACCGGGAGCAGAATACCCCGTTGTCTGTCAGCTCTGATCCACAGCGGAGACACTTCATATCCATCACCTCTTGTCGAAATTTGATATATTTTATTTTACACTAAATTTCTCTTTCTGTAAAGAGCCATTTCAAAACCTTGCAAAAGGGAAGAGAATGTGATACACTATATCTGCTTTTGCAGAAACAGAAAAGGAAGGAGACGGTTTTGTGAAATCTACAAGCAAGGAACTGATCCAAGCATCCTTCCGCCGTCTTCTTTTTGCCAAATCCCTTGACAAGATCACGGTTCGGGATATTGTAGAGGACTGCGGTCTGACCCGCAATACATTCTATTATTATTACGAGGATATATACGATCTTTTTGACGATTA